>NZ_JAJBUX010000001.1 GCF_020860125.1 Cloacibacillus sp.
CGAGCCGTTCTCGGGTTCGGTTATAGCTCTCTGCCACACTCCGAAATGCTATAATTCGCAGCGCCTGGATTCTTGCCAGCACTTGTTTGGTAAGGATTCCAGGCGTTTATTTTTTTGTTAAAAGAGTAATGTTTGGCGGGAATCTACGAATTTTTCTTTTTTCGTTTTCACTCCGAGGAGCAGTTTCATCGCGGCATATTGCCTGTCTGTTATCTGCAAAAATCGCACGGAGCCCTTTTCGGGCAATTCTTTTTTCAGCCGTTCTAAATGTTTGTCCACTGCGTCTTCTCCGTTTACGATCCTGCAATAGACGGAAAACTGGAGCATGTCATAACCGTCGGAGATGAGGAATTTTCTGAATTTCGTATATATTCTCCGTTCGTCTTTGGAGACGACGGGAAGATCAAAGAATACTAGGATTCTCAAGAATCTTAACCTTTTTGCGGCGGGCACGGCGCTAACGGAGATCCAATACCGGCAGTTTCAGCCGTTCCGGATCGCCTGACGAAGTGGCGGTGCTGAAGCTGGCGGACATTATATCAATCGCCCTGATGATACTTTGCCGCGCATAGTCGATCGTTATCGGGGAATTAAGCAGGGAGACCAACGCCGTTCTGTCTTTTATTGTGAAACTTTGCCCTTCCTCAATATTCCGTGCAGTCCAGAGATCAACCACGGGTCGCAGCGTTTCCATGAAATCGTCCGCCAGATTGAAAGAGTTAAGTTCATTTTTATGATGTATGCCGATGGCACACAAAAACCCATATGATGTCAGGGATCTGGCCACCGCGCCGCGCATGATTGAATATCCGTAGTTCAGCGCGGCGTTTACACAGTTGTCCTCTTGGCGGGTTGTCTGCGGCATATAGCTGTCGAAGTATATTCTTGCCGCGGCGCTCTCTCTGTTTTCCTTATCCCCGCTGCGTACATCTGTCGCGATGGCACGAAGCTCGTCAGCTCCTTTTTTGCCGAGAATTTCAAGACAGGCGGCCTGGTTATTGATTTTTTGCCGAACCACAAGCCGCCAGCAATTTTTTCTGAAGGGCAGGGTCTGTTCCAACTGCCCCTTCAATACCTTCAGAAACCGGCTGTGTCCTTGATATGAGACTAAGAGGCCGAAGGGAAGGTGGCTTTTGCCGCACGTAAAAAGCGGTATATCCTTTTCCGCGAGCACATCAAGGAGACTGGAGGTGATGATCGCCTGTTCAGTCTCTACGATTATAACCGAGATGTCTTCAAGCGGGATTTCCACCTCTTCTTTCTGTCCGATGACAAGGTGGTTCAGTCGAAGTGAAAGTTTCGCGGGGCTGCCGATTACCACATTACGCCAGCTCATGCGATGGCTTTTCTCTCTTCACCTTGTGGCAGCTTCCGAGGACATCCACCTGATATTTTTCAATAAGCTTTGCGGTCCTAACTCCTATCCCACGCCACGACACACTGCCGTCATGCTTTTTTATTTCAATAGCGCCAGTTGCTCTGTCGCAGCTGTTGTAATATCCAAAAATTTCCCTGCCTTTGCTGTCGATTATCCTTACCAGATCGTTTTTAAATAGTGAGAAGATGAAGTTATAGGTTCCGTCTATAGTGATCCATTCATCTTCTTTTTTGCCGGGCGCTATTGCCTTGTTCTTTACAATTTTTTTTGCGATATCGCTGACATAATACGGTATTAAAAAGTATTTGCCGTTTTTTTGATAGAGATCTACCCTGACCATACCGTCGTTGAAGGCGATACCGCCGTTTACCGGCAGGCCGGCGGTGCGCGAGTCAAAAATTTTAACAGAACGTACGACGGGGCCGGGGTTTCCATTGCTGGCCGGTTTTCTAAAACCATCCTTGAACGCTTTTTCCGGCTTATCTCCATATTCTTCGAGTCTTTTGGCAAGCGCTTCGTAGAGAGCACGGTCTCTTTCTTTACCTACCATGTTCTCAAGGTCGCTTTTTTTTAGAGATGTCAGCGCTTTTTTTACGACTATTCTTGGTGGATCGTCATTAAGATATTTCGCTGAGTATATGGTGTCCTTATGGGCGGCCCCTGTCGCCCCGCGGTCAGGACGGCGGGAAACGAAGATAGGTTTCAGCTCGTTCAGTTCGCTCTCGCTGTAGCTGGTGAGGCCGAATTCCCTTATCTTTTCCGCCGGGTTTTCGGAGAGGCGTGCTTCGACCTCTTTCCTGAAGTATTCCCACGGTTCTGGGCAGCGCCTTTTTTTATTGCCCTCTGCGTTGACCTTTAATTTTTGCAGCTCTCTGTCACGCGAATAATCGGAGATTTTTTTTATTATACCTGGCGTTGCCGCCGCGACGACGCAGGCGTCAAGCGCATGGTGAAGGTCGCTGCTTTCGCGGTCTTTCAGAGCATTGATTCCCCACTGCCAGCGCAGCGTTGCTGTGGCCCGCCCGTTGATTCTCGTGACATGATTTTCGGCCTTTTTTTCGGCAAATAACAGATTTTCCTCCAGCCATTTTGCGACGTATTTTGTTATGTACCTCGTATCGCTCAAATTCCGCTCTTTCATTTCAGAGATGTCACTATCATCAAGGCTCTTTATCTTCAGGCGTGCGGCCTTTTTCCTGTTTTGGATATTGGCGTTGACACGAGCGGTGAATTCGTCCCATTTTTCACCGTCACCGCCGAAGTAATCATAGGGAAGGCGGTTCCCCTTCTCTCTGTTGGCGCCGGAAGTTACCAACACTTTATTTATCCGGCTGTCGTCAAAAGAGATGCTGTACGGAATGATATGGTCTATCTCCGCGAAGCTATCGTCACTGCCGTTGAAGACGTCCCCGGGTGCGAGATATTGTCCGGTGTATAGACAGAAACCGTTTTGTTCCTTCCAAAGACGAAATTTCTCAAGCTGCCGCCCGTTAGGCGCGTAATGAAACTTGTCCTGAAACTCTTTTGCAAGCTTTTCCTTTTGAGATCTATTTTCTTCCTGCTCTTTTATAATTTTATCTCTTTCTTCTTTCGAACGGGAGAGGTCCCGTGCAAGCTCAACCTGAACTGACTCTGGCGGCCCGTATTTTCGCACGACGGCGTTTACTACTTTGCGTGTCTCTGCGATGGCGCGGATGACGACGGGATTTCTTATTTCTTCCCAATCCGGCACGGGAAGTTTTAGGGAGCGCTCTTTTTCCGCTGGTTTATAGTGGATGTAACCGGCCTTGACGCATGCTTCGTCATAGCGGCAGCCATCTTTTTCCATAAACGGGATAAGCTTGCCCATCGCTGCGGCTGACAGATTTACGACGCCGGAAAAGTTGAGTGGGAGAACCGCGTCGATAATCTTTTTGTCAATGTTCCGTTCCTCAAGATACCTCGTAATATCATCATCTGTCTTTTTGAATGTCAAAGCGTAGGCTAAATCATCGAGAAGGCGCGGGTTTACGCTTATTGTCTCCCAATAGTCTTTTCCTAATTTTTCTGAGAGGCATTTTTTGAAGGTGTGCCAGCCTTTCAGCTCAACAAAAACGCTGTCTTCGGGATCTTTGTCCTTTTTTGTGAACGGAAGGCTGTCAAAAACTAAGTTATCCTGCCAGTTGAGAGCTTTTCGTATCTGTTTATATGTGACCTTTGTATTCTTGTAGGCAAGGTTATCAATGGTTCTCCGTTCATCTATGCTCAGAGGAACTTTTTTGCCGTCTGAGCGTACTCTTAGATTTGCAATTTTGCTTAGGAGGATGAAACGTTCCGCGGTCCACGACGCCTTTGGCGCCCTTTTTTCGGCAGGCTCAATAGAGCAGTGTCCAATAAGCTTTTCTATCGTGCCGTCGAACGCGAATGGGAGCTGTCTTCCAAAAATATCCTTGTATTCTTTCTCTAATTCCATAGAGGCATAGGTATTTCCAAATTTACGCTGTTCTTCAAAGAGAGCCTCTATTTCTCTCTCTATATCCTTACGAAGAATAGTATGTGAGTATTCTCCGCCCTTGTTGCGCTTGTGGCCGGAAAATTTAGGGTCGCTTTGGATGAGTTCCCCGACTGTCCTGTAGCCGGCGCCATTGTTGCCGGCCTTGAGCAGTTCGCTGTTTTCTTTTATTCCGGACAGTGCCCTGCCGTCCTCGCTGTTTTTTATGTCGCTTTCAGCCACAGTCCTATTTGATTTAAAGCCTCTATGTTTTGCCATGTGTATGAGGACGCGGCCCCATTCCTCACATGTTAGCAGGCGGTCAAGCCCTTCGGCTCTAAGCACCCAGGGAGTACATGGATGTGGGGAATTAAAGAGGTTGTCCATATCAGTCTGTGAAAGGATCTCGTGGGATACGATGAGCGAACGAATATCCGACATGCGCTGCCTTTTTCGTCTGAGCCTGCGGCGCGTACTTCTTGCCTCTCTGCGCGGCGCGGCAAGAGAGGCTCCTGTCTTTGGTTCTTCCGCTCTGTCAAATATGCGGACGCCAAGATCTGCTATTTTTCCCCCGGTTAGGTTGAGAACAGCCCAACCGACGGAGGTAATTCCAATATCTAGGCCGAGTGAGTAACGTTCAAGCATGGAAGAATTCATGAGGAAACCTCCCTTTTTATTTGTCGCTGTTTGTCTATTTGAAAGAGGATACCCCGGTCAAGGTACTAAAACCAAAACCGGGGCGAACCTTACGGTAACATCCCAGTTGGGATGCACTTATTATAGCAATGTGCCACACTCCGAAATGCTACACATGCGAACCGTGACCTTAGTATACGTTGTTTTTATATTTTATGCAATAATTTTACTCTTATAAAATTATAATGTAACATTGTTGTCTTAAGTTAAGAACGATATCAATAATCTTGTCACATACCATGCTCAACGTGCGGCGTACCGGTAACGGAGCCTCGTCCCGCGGACTTCGGCGTGCTTCCGCCGCCGCGGATGAATTTTATCGTCTCCTCCGCGGAAGGGATATTTAATGTAAAATAAACGAAAGGATATCCGGCAGAGATCGGGGGCTGTGCGTATGTTTTTCAGTGGCTGGGGAACTCAGGGTAAAAATAAAAAGATAGTTCTTCTCGCTGCGGGCTTTTTCCGGGTCAGTTCCTAATTCTGTGTAAACATCCTCAGTCTTGTAGTTCGAGACTAATTCCCATGCGCGTTTCAAACGTGCGCTGCGGCTCTGCTCTGTACGTAAAACATAGCTTCACCATAGCCGGATGTCAATGGCGTCCAGCTTGTTTTTACTTATTGCCAGGGGTTATTCCGGGATTCTGTCCTCGAAGTATACGTAGAGCTGGGCGAGTATCTGTCCCCAGTCTATGCGGCGCCCCGTCCATTTCTTAGTTATGTCCATCATTGCCAGGTAGAGCATTTTTAACAGGCTGTCATCTGTCGGGAATACGGACTGGGCCTTGGTGACTTTCTGCAGCTGCCTGTTGAACCCCTCTATCGCGTTTGTCGTGTATATCAGCTTTCTTATCTCATACGGGTACTTGAAGTATGTGCTGAGGTTCGCCCAGTTCTCCCTCCAGGACTTGGTTATATAGGCGTATTTCTTGTCCCATTTCTCACCAAAGGCATCGAGAGCTTCCAGCGCGGACGCTTCGTCTGGAGCGGTATATACGGCCTTCAAGTCTTTCATGAGCTCCTTTATATCCTTATATAAAACGTACCGCCCAGAATTGCGAAGCTGGTGTTTGACACAGCTCTGTATCTCCGTCTTGGGGACGATACGTAAGGTTTTATATGACAAAGTGAATTTATCAGCAATTCCTTAAGGCCGCGCGCCCCGCGTTTCGCGCGGGGACGCGCGGTCGTCGTTGTGGACTGTTTCTGTTGTTTATTGTCCGTCGATCAGCATCCTGAATCCGTATTCCGCAAAGAGGCGCGCCGCCGCGGCCATCCTCTCGTCGTCGGGCGTCTCAAAGTCCTCTATCGCGAATTCCCTGCCGAGCCGCCGGTATTTCTCCGAGGCCGATTTGTGGAGCGGCAGCAGGTTCACCGTACGCACGGACGTCTCATCGCGCAGAAAACAGCAGAGCTCCTCCAGCGCTTCTTTATCGTCGTTCACGTTCGGGATTACCACCATGCGCAGGACGATCTCCTTCCCCAGCTCCGAGAGGCGGCGCAGGTTGGCCTTGATCGGCGCGTTGTCCGCCCCTGTGTATTTCCGGTGTTCGGCGGCGCGGATATGCTTGACGTCGAAGAGGAAAAGGTCGACGTAAGGCGCGGCCTTTTCCACTGCCTCGCGCGGGGCGAAACCGCTCGTCTCGACCGCCGTGTGCAGTCCCCGCGTCTTAGCGAGCGTCAGGCATTCGCGGAGGAAATCGGCCTGAAGGAAGGGTTCGCCGCCGGAGAATGTCACGCCGCCGCCCGATTCCTCGTAGAAGATCCGGTCCTTTTCCGCCTCGGCGATAACCTCCGCCGCCGTGACGCTTCTGCCGACCTTTTCCAGCGCCTCAGCCGGACAGCTTTCGGCGCATCTGCCGCAGAGACGGCACTTCCCGGCGTCGAACGAGATCCCGCCGTCCCTCGGCGAGAGCGCGCCGGCGGTGCAGAGGGAGACGCATTTTTTGCAGCCGACGCAGCGCTGCCGGTAATAGACGATCTGCGGTTTGACGGATAGCCCCTCGGGGTTGTGGCACCAGAGGCACGCGAGCGGGCAGCCCTTGAAAAATATCGTCGTCCTGATGCCGGGGCCGTCATGGATAGCGTAATGCTCGATGTTGAAAATCGTGCCGTTCATCTGCCGCCCTCCCCTTCGCCTCCCGCGGCTTCGGCGGCCTTGGCGAATTTGCGCCCCGCAAGGAAAAAGCGCGCGTCCCTGAGCAGCATGAAGAGCAGCATCACGATGCCGATGTAGCTGCAAAGCGTGTAGATGATGTTGATGAAGCTGCGGTATGGCACATAAAGGGCCATCAGCAGGCCGAGCACGCCGACGCCGACGGTGATGAGGCGGAAGCGGCGCGAAAGGTCGCCGCCAGCGAAGCGGCTGGAGGTCGTCCAGAGCAGGGGCACTGCGGTGGTGTAGACACTGCCGAGCACGATGAAGGCGAAGAAGTTGCCGAGCAGGGGCGAGAGCCTGTTCGCCAAGATCAGGTTTGGGATGGCGGCGGTCGCGACCTCTTTGATGTTGCCGATGAGCGCGAACGAGCCCACCGTAGTGGTGACGAGGACCGCGAAGCAGGCGAGCACGATGCCGGTCGACAGTTCTTTGAGATCGCTCCTGGCCCCGAGCTCCGCCGAGAAGGCTGCGAACCAGCCGATCACAGTGACGGAATGGAAGATAGAGCCGATCCAGAGGTTGGGGCCGATCGATATCTGTCCCAGATTGCCCTCCCGGATCAGGCGGAAGCCCTCGGGAATGTTTTCATAACTGCGCGCCAGCGTGAAGAGCGAGATAAGAAAGACGCTGACGATGAGGATAGGCCCAAGCTGCCCCAGCACCCTCACGATACCACGCAGTCCGAAGATGTTCGTCGTCACGACGAAGAAACAGAAGATGACCGCGCCGAGCCATTCCGGCATCGCGAACTGCTGCACGAGGGTGGCGGCGGCGCCGCTGCACATCACCATATAGCAGAGGCCGCAGGAGATGATGATGAAGATGTCGAAGGCGAGGCCGATGATCTTACCACAGTAATAGGTGAAGATATCGCCGTGCCGTTTGAATTTTTCCCGCGCCCCCGTCCGCGTGAAGCTCCAGTTGTAATACCAGAAGATCACCAGCGCCAGCATCGGCCCCAGTAAAAAATGCCAGCCGTAGGCGAAACGAAGATAATACTGCATGAGGTCCTGTCCAGTGGCGTAGCCCGAGCCGAAATAATAGCTGATGTAGCTGCCGGCGAAAATGAGGATCGATTTCCAACCGCCGGTTTTCCCGTTGATATTTGTCATCACAAAGCCTCCGTCTCTTTTTTACTATATAAGACCTAACGTATCGTCCGCTGATTACGGCCGGGGAGCCGTAATCAGCGGCTCCCTAACTGTGGGCCGTCCTGCGGATGATCTCGTCCTGCAGCGACTTGCCGACGGCGTTGAAATAATCACTGTATCCCGCCACGCGCACGATGAGATTGCGGTATTTCTCCGGCTCTCTCTGCGCCCCGCGCAGCGTCTCCGCGTCGCAGACGTTGAATTGGAGGTGATAGCCGCCGAAGCGGAAATAGGTCCGTATCAGCCCCGCGAGCTTTTGGATGCCGTTCTCGTCCTTCAGCGCGTCGGGCAGGAACTTCATATTCAGCAGCGTGCCGCATGTGCGGGCGTGGTCCATCTTCGCCGCCGACTTCAGCACGGCGGTCGGGCCGCCGCGGTCCGCCCCCTGCACCGGCGATATCCCCTCGGAGAGCGGCGTGAAGGCCGCGCGCCCGTCAGCCGTCGCCAGCGTCATCTCGCCGAAATACATGTGACAGGTGGTGGGGAGCATATCCATGCGGTAGGTGCCTCCGCGGCTGTCGGGCCTGCCGTCCACGGCGTCGATGAAATAATCGGAAATTTCCTTCATGATGGCGTCGGCGTAATCGTCGTCGTTGCCGTAGCGCGGGGTGCGGTTCGCGAAGACGGCGCGCATCTCCCCGCGGCCCTCGAAGTTGCCGTCGAGCGCCTCCACCGTCTCAGCGAGAGTATACCTTCCCTCGTCGAATACGTGCTTTTTGATCGCGGCGAGGCTGTCCGTCACCGTGCCGATGCCGACGCCGGGCAGCATCGAGATGCTGTACTTCGGGCCGCCGTCGTTGTAGTTCCTGCCCTTGGCGACACAGCCCTCGATGAGCGAGGAGAGGAAGGACTGCGGCAGGTATTCGGCGAACATGCGCTCGAGATACTGCGTCCCGCGCAGCTTGGTCTCGATGACGTGCTTCGCCTGGAGCTTGAAGGCCGCGATCAGCTCCTCATAGTCAGCGAAGTCCGCCGCCGCGCCGCTTGCCGGGCCGATCCGGCGCTTTGTCCGCGGATCGACGCCGTCGTGGAGCGCGAGTTCGAGTATCTTCGGGAAGTTGATATAGCCGATGAGCGGCGCGGCCTCCTTGCCGTAGCAGGTCGTCTCCACGCAGCCGCAGATGCCGCCGCCGCGCGCGTCGGCCAGCGTCTTGCCGGTGCGCAGCTGCTGTTCGATCGCCGCGTCGGCATTGAAGACCGCCGGGAAGCCGCGCCCTTTGCGGATCACGCGGCAGGCGTATTTGAGAAATTCGTCGCTGTTGACGCGGCTGAGCAGGATGTGTGCCTGTGGCTGGATGAATTCAATCTTGTCGAGTATGTCGAGGAAGACGTAAGAGAGCTCGTTGACTGCGTCCGTCCCCTCCTGCGTCATCCCGCCGAGGCTGATGTTGACGAAGTCGTTGTAAGTTCCGCTTTCGAGCGCGCTCACGCCGTACTTGGCAGGCGCGGGGTGATTGTTGAACTTTATCCACCAAGCGCATAGAAGCTCCTTTGCGGAATCCTTTGTCAGTGCGCCACTCTCGACGTCTTTTTTATAGAAGGGGTAAAAGTGGCGGTCGATATGCCCGGGATTGCAGCCGTCCCAGCCGTTGGCCTCTGTGACCACGCCGACATGGAGGAACCAGTAGGTCTGCAGCGCCTCCCAGAGGTCGCGCGGCGCGTGCGCGGGGACGTGGCGGCAGACGTCGGCCATCTTTTCCAGCTCCGCCCGTCTCGCGCCGTCCGCGCAGAGTGCCGCTTTCTCAGCCAGCATCTCCGCGTATCTCTTGGCGTAGAGGATGAGCGCGTCGCAGGCGATATCCATCGCCGTCAGCTCCTCCCGCTTGTCGGAGGCCTCGGGGTCGTTCATGAAATCAAGCGCTGCCACAGCGGACTTGATCTCCTCCTTTATCCCCAGCAGCCCCGTCCTGTAGATCTTTCCGTCCAGCGCCATCGATCCGGGTGCGCGCTGCTCCAGCGTCTCGGTGATGAGCCCGCTTTCGTAAATATCCATCCACTCGCGCTCCAGCCGGCCGAATACGCGGTCCCGCAGCGAGCGGCCGCGCCAGTAGGGAATGACCTCGTTTTTGTAAAGATCCTTCGTCTCGTCGGAGACGTTGTAGGTGATCATCCTCTGCGAGGCGAGCATCTCCAGATCTTCGAGCGAGTGGCAGGCGATCTCGGGGAAGGTGGGGATGCGTTTGGGGGCGCTCCCGCGCTCGCCGACGATTAACTCGTCGTCGCCGAGATAGAGCTCCTTCTTTTGAAAAAGATCCTTGAGGGCCAGCGCGCGCAGCACGGGGATGCTGTACTTGCCGTCGTTTTCCCTGTAAAAGGCCGTGATCACGCGCGCCCTTTCGGGATCGATCCAGACCTCGGCCTCCCGGCTGAGTTCTCTGAGGCGCTTCACCCTCTCCGTGAGCGCTAGGCGCGGGCCATCTGCCGGCGCAGCGCCCAATGGCTATGACGTCATATAAAAAACCTCCTGTTCAGTTGTCAGTTTCGGTTATCGTCTTGGCGGGGAAATAGGTTGTCATTGGTGCGGCGCGGAAATGCCGCGCGCCGCCCGGTGACGGCTGCCGTCAGTCTTCCAATACGGCGGAAAGAGAGCGCAGGAAGGAGCCGGCGGGGAAGGCCGCGATTTTCTCCGCAGTGAGGAAGATCCCGTCCATATAGATGTCGCTCGTAAAATCCTGCACCGATATCTTTATCACTTCATCCTTGCGCGCGAGCGTGATCTCATGTCCCGAGAAAGGCCCGGGCCAGGGAAGGCGCTGCGAGAAGACCGGCACGCCTTCGATAGCGGCGCCGAGGACACCGTCGTAGCTTTCCCTGCTCGCGACCGCGCCCAAAGCGCCCTCGGAGGCCGCCGCGGCCGCAAGAGCCGCCGCCGTGCCGCTGGGGGCGTTCATCATCTCGTTCGTGTGCTGGTCGGTTATCGTGACGTACGGATAATATTTGCGCGCATGCTTGATGAAATCGGCGGCGAGGCTGATGCCGAGCCCGTAATTGGGGATCACGGCCCAGCGCAGGCCGCGCGCCGCTACCTTGTCCCTGTACGGCGCGAGCTGTTCCTCCGTGAGGCCGGTCGTGCCGATGACGGCGTTGAGCCCCGCGTCGAGATAGGCGCGCATATTGTTCTCAAGGACCGGCGTCGCGGAAAAATCTATCGCTACGTCCGGGCGGCTCGCCTTCAGCGCCTCCGCGAGCGACGGCAGGATCGTCATTCCCAGCTCCTTCGTCCCCGCCGCGACGCCTATGTCGAGGCCGGTCTCCTTCGCCCATCCTCCGACAAGCTCAAATCCCTCTTTCGCCTCGATAGTCTTCACGATCGCACGTCCTACATTTCCTGAAATCCCGGTAACAAAAACTCTGATCATCGCTCTTCCTCCTATCGCCTTGCGGCTGATATTTTTCTTTTACGGCCGCATGATATCACGAAGGGATTTGCCTGCACAAGAACGCAAAAAAACATTAGATACTAAAGCAAAGTTGAGTGTTGACAACGATAGTGTAACAATCATAGAATCGCCTTGAAAACGTTTGCCGGGCGACAGCGCCGCGCCGCGGAAAATTTAAAGTATGGAGGAATCGCCGAGAATGCTAAACTTTAAATACATGATCGACATCATTGACGGACATACCGCCGGTGAGCCGGTCAGGCTTGTCACGGCCGGGCTGCCCCAGATAAGGGGTCGGAGTATGCTGGAGAGGATGAATTATTTCAGGGAAAACTATGACGGCCTGCGCAAGATGATCCTGCGCGAGCCGCGCGGGCACAACGACATGTACGGGGCCGTCCTGCAGCCGCCGGTGACAGACGACGGCGACATGGGGCTCTTTTTTATTTATAATGGCGGCGTGAGCACCATGTGCGGACACGCGACGATAGGGGCCGTAAAAATGGCCGTCGATACCGGCATCGTCGCCGTGCCTGACGACGGCGTATCCGTGATAAAGGTGGATACGCCCGCCGGCCGCGTCACAGCCACCGCCGACGTTCACGGCGGCAGGGCGGTAAGCGTCGCGTTTACGAACGTTCCCTCCTTCGTCTATGGGGACGGCATCAGGGTCCCCGTCAAAGGCATCGGCGAAGTCGAGGTCGCCGTGGCTTACGGCGGCGCCTTTATGTGCTTCGTGGAAGAAGAAAAGCTCGGACTCAAAGTCCTGCCCGAAAACAGGGCGCGGATCGCGGCGCGTGCCGTCGAGATAAAAGATTGGCTCAATGAAAACGTCGATATCCGCCATCCGCAAAACCAAGGGATAAAGGGGATATACGGAACGCTCGTCACCTCACCCGTGGAAAAGAGAGAGGGCGGCTATGAGAGCAGGAACGTTTGCGTCGTCGGCGAAGGGGCCGTGGACCGTTCTCCCTGCGGAGTCGGCACCTCCGCGCGAATGGCGCTGCTCATCGCGAGAGGCCAGATGGACAAAAAGAACGATTTCTACTCGACGAGCATTCTCGGCACGGAATTCGTCGGCTCCGTCACGGCGTCTGAGGACGTCTGCGGTAAAGAGGCGATAATCCCCCAAATCAAAGGCTCCGCCTATATCAGCGGTTTCAACAAGCTCGTCCTTGACCCGAGCGACCCGCTCCCGGAAGGATTCTTCCTTTAGGAGGGGCGTCGCTTGCCCGGTCTATAAAAATTAAAAATTGAAGTGAATTTTGTCGCGGGAGGGGGGGCCGATATGTGAAAGCTGCCCCCGCGATAAGATGCTATAATGCCCCTATATAATTCCGACGAAACGAGGATTTCGTAATGGATTACGAACTGAAAGACTGCACCAGGCCGGGGGCCGAACTGAAGGATACGGGATTCGGCTACACGCTCTCCCTGATAGGCGGCAAATACAAGATGATAATCATCTACTCCCTCGCGCAGCACGGCAACACGATGCGCTTCAACGAACTGCACCGCTTCATCGGCAACGTCTCCTTCACCGCCCTCAGCACCGCGCTGAAGGAGCTCGATGCGAGCGGACTCGTCGAACGCAAGGAATTCCCGCAGATCCCGCCGCGCGTGGAATATTCGCTGACGGAAAAGGGCGTCTCGCTGCTCCCGCTGATGGAAGACCTCTGCGCCTGGGGCAAAAAACACCGTCCCGCCCGGTAAGCGGGAACATTTCTTCTGTGTCGGAGCGCGCCCGTTCAGTTGGGCGAAAACGGCAAATGCTGGGAACGGCTCCTTGCCCTCGCGCGCGGCTGTCCTGTAAAAGACAGTATCTAACCGGCGTATTCCTTATGCCTCGCCATATCCTTCAGCTCCTGCAGCGTTTCGGGCGTGATGTCGCGTGAAAAATAGGAGCAGTAGACGGAGTTGTTCTGCAGCAGCGGCTCAGTTCTCAATTCAGGCAGTCTTTCCGCCGCCGCTTCAAAGTGCGGTGTGCCGGGAATGGGGGAGAATTCCGCGAGCTTTGGCGTGCCCCCATGGTCACGGATGAAAGCTATCGTTTCTCTGACGGAGGTGAGGTCCTGCCCGGGGAGGCCGAGCAGGATGTAGGTCTCGCAGTCCTTCGTCTCATACCCCGCCGCAAGCAGATTCTTCACCGCGGCGGCGTATTCGCCGCGCGCCACCTTGCCGGAGCTGTCGCGCGCCACTCCCGGATCGATGCTTTCGAGCGACAGTCGAATGGTCTTGAAGCCGCTCTCGTAAAGTATGCAGGCGCATTCCGCGTCTATCTGGCGTACATGGAGGCCGTTGGGGGTGTGGAGGCGCAGTTTGCCGCCGCAGCGCGCCTTGATCTCGCGGCACAGCGGGTAAAAGAAATTTTCTTTATCCAGCAGCAGCGCGTCGTCGTAGAAGGCGAAGTCTTTCGCGCCCAGGGCGGCCTGGAAGCCGATCTCGCGCAGGACCTCTTCGAGGCTTCGCCGGTGGTATCGCGGCCACAGGACGTTTGAGGCGCAGTAACGGCAGGAAAAGGGACAGCCGAAGGAGGTCATGACTACGCCGTAGGCCGGTCTGCCGTAGAGGTCCATCGCTGGATAGGGCGCCTCCGGCTCGCAGCGGTCTCCAATGATATAATCGGCCCCGAGTCCCGCCGCATGCTCCGGGCAGAGGCTTGCATATATGCCGCCGAGTACCACGGGGCTCTGTGGAAATATCTCCTTTAATACGCCGATTGCCCAGCTCACTCCGGGATACCAATAGGTCATCGCCGAGGTGAGAAGGATGTAATCGGGGCACTCCTGTCTCTCAAGTAATGATATTATTTCACTTTTGGTCAGACCAAAGTGGCTGTATTTTCGCGGTATCATGCGGTAAACTTCCGGTTTCCCGACCTCTTCTTTTCGGATCTTCACTCTCCCGAAGCTCTTTTCGCCGTCGGCGGCCTGCGCGATGCAGTCAAGCAGTTGGACATCGTTACGCGTTCTGAGGCTTTGGAGGAGGTAAAGAAGGCCCAGCGGTTTGGACCAGAGATCCATGAAGGCGAAGTCCCGCACCGGCGGGTTCACGCCGAGAACCCGTGCGCCGCGGAGGCTGACTAGCTCCCGCGTGGCGAGGGGTTTAGAGATTGTTTTGGAGTGTCCAGTTTGTGAAATAATTTTGTACGTCATCGATACCCTTTCTTCGGAAAATATAAACTTTTAAACGGTTCAGAGTTTAATGCAAAATGCCTCTTTACGAAAGCCTTTGACTCCGCTTTGTGCGATAAATACACTGAAGGTGCAGATAAATTGTGCTTTCCGCACAATGAAAACGCGGTCAGACCATAAGTGAAGATTTCGCAAGTAATAATATCGTATCAAAAATAGGACAAAAAGTTTATAAGTATGCAGAAATAAAATTAATCGCCCAAAATCACGAAAAAACGTCTGATACCAATATTATAAATTGCGTTCACAATATGTTGAACTCATTGTTTGCGGTAAATTGTCATAAATTATTGGACTATTTAGAATACGTAAAAAGGCTTGCCAACTTCCCTAAAAAGTAGTATAAGGTGTACTGGGTAGTCCACCAAGGAGGTTTTTTCACAATGATAGACGCGCCGGTTTCAAGAGGAACTCGAATCTATGAAAAAGTGGTTGAAAAACTGAAGGGTGAAATAGCCGCGGGCAATATTCTTCCTGGCGATCCGCTTCCTTCGGAGCGTCAGCTTATGGATACTTTTGGCGTGAGCCGCAGTTCGCTGCGCGAGGCTTTCCGTGTGATGGAGCTTCTTGGGCTTATTGAGTCTATCCCAGGTAAGGGGCGTTTCGTACGCCACCCCCGCACCATCTCCGCGGACCGCAATACGATCCAGCTCGAGGACTCGGCCATACTTGAGCTTATGGAGGCGCGCCGCATACTTGACCCCGCGATCGCCGGTGAGAGCGCGATGCGCGCGACTCCCTCGGACCTCACAAGGATACTGCGTGTCATCACGACGACGGAAAAGACGCTTTCCAGTCCCGAAGAGCGCGCGCAGGCAGACTTCGACTTCCATCTCCTGCTTGCCGAGGCGACGCATAACTTCGTATTCATAAACCTTACAAGGATGAATTTTGACCTGATACTCGCGACGCACGAGAGGATATATAACCTTCTCGACGACAAGGACGCCTTTCTCAACGAGCACAAGGAGATGTACGAGGCGATCCTCGATCATAATGTGGATAGGGCGCGCGAGGCGGCCTCCCATCATATCGACAGGATTTACCGTACGCTGCACAAGGGAATTGCGGCGGGCGAATAAATACATAAAAACAAGTGTGGGACAGACAACAAATTTATAGGAGGAATTGTGATAATGGAGAAAAAAATCAGAGAGCTCTTTCCGGAAATCGAATGGATCAAGGACCCCGAACTGCAGGCCAAGGTAGTGGCCTCATATGTGGACGCCCTTAAGACAGGCGGCTGGGAGCCCGAGGATATGGACAAGATCCCCTTCACGCTCCTTATTCCCAACTGCCCCTTCTCTTATCTTGAGCACGTCCGCGGCGTGACGCGCGTCGCGAAGAGGGCGATGGATGAGTTTAACGCCATCTACTCCGCGAAGGACGCGAAGTTCACGATCGACAACGACCTTCTTGTCGCCGGTGCGCTTCTCCACGACGTAGGCAAGCTGGTGGAGTACGAGCGTAACGCCACCGGTGAAACGGTGAAGTCGCCTGTGGGCAAGAACCTCCGCCATCCCTTCTCTGGTACAGTCATCGCGATGCGCAACGGCTGCTCCGACGCGATCGGGCACATCATTGCTAATCACGCTAAAGAAGGCGACGGCACGCTCCGCAGCCCCGAAGGCGTAATCGTCAACAAGGCCGACTTCATTAACTTCGAGTCCGTGAAGTCGTTCCTTGGAATGAAATAGTTAATATTATCCACCTAATCGAATACGGAGGGATATCTAAAATGGGCAAGACATCTATCGTCAAGATCATGGAAAAGGCATCCGGCCATCCTGTAAAGGTCGGAGACCGCGTCTGGTGCAAGATTGACTGGGCGACCTGCCGCGACTTCGGCGGCGCGAACGTCGTTCTCCAGTTTGAAAAGGAGATGGGCAAGGACGCGAAGGTATGGGACCCCGACAAGCTCGCCTTCACCTTCGACCTTCAGGCTCCCGCTCACTCGGAGAAGGTAGCCACCAACCAGAAGATAATTCGTGAGTTCTGCAAGAAGCAGGGCGTCACCCGCGTCTTCGACATCAACCACGGCATCGGCCAGCACGTAATGCTTGAAGCCGGAATGATAAAGCCGGGCGACGTTGTTCTCGGCACTGACAGCCACATGAACCTCCTCGGCGCTGTGGGCTCCTTCGCCACGGGCGTCGGCAACTCTGACATCGCTGCCTCCTACATCGCGGGTACAAACTGGTTCCGCGTTCCCGAGACGATGAAGATCGAAGTAACGGGAAAGTTCAAGCGCGGCGTCTGCATGAGAGACCTCCTCACCCATATCGTCGGCGACCTCGGCGCCGGCGGCATGGACTTCCTCGCCGTAGAATTCACCGGAGAGACGATCGACAACGCGACTCTTGACGAGCGTATCACGCTCTGCTCGATGGTCACAGAGATGAGCGGCAAAGTCCCCCTCATCATGCCGAACGGCGAAGTGCTCAAGTGGCTTGTGGAGCGCGCCGGTCCCGAAGTGGCGAAGCTCGCCGAAGAGCTCAAGGCCGATCCAGACGCCGAATACTGCAAGGTCCTCCACTACGACGTGACGGATCTTGAACCGCTCGCCTCCTGCCCCGACGCTCCCGACAACGTGAAGCCGGTGCGTGAAATCGCGGGTACGGTCGTCGACCAGGTCCATATCGGCTCATGCTCGAATGGGCGTTATGAAGACATCAAGGCCGCTCACGAAGTGCTGATGGCCGGCGGCGGCAAGGTCAGCCCGAAGGTGCGCACGATCATTACCCCCTCGACTACGGAGATACAGCTGCGCTGCGTGCAGGAGGGAATGGCCACGGACTTCCTCAAGGCCGGAATCGTCTTTACGAACCCGACCTGCTCGCTCTGCACGGCGGAGCACTACGGAGCGATGCCCTCCGGAGACGTGGGCTGCTCGACGACTAACCGCAACTTCATCGGCAAGGTCGGCAAGGGAAGCCACACCTACCTTATGAGCCCGATGACCGCGATGGCTACGGCCGTCAAAGGCTGCATCACAGACCCCAGAGATATACTGAAGTAGAGGAGGAAGAGTGTTATGAGCGAAATTCTCAAAGGCAGAGCGTGGGTATTCAGCGATGACGTCGACACCGACCTCATCTATCACAACAAATATCTCGCGGAGACCGATCCTAAGAACATGCCGCAGTACGCCTTCGAATACTATCCCGGCAAAGAAAACTTCGCCAAGGAAGTTAAGCCCGGAGACTTTGTGGTGGCCGGCAAAAACTTCGGCTGCGGCTCAAGTCGTGAGCACGCCGTCTATTGCCTCGAGTACGCGGGAATCCCCTGCGTCCTCGCGGAGACCTGCAGCCGCATTTACTACCGGAACGCGATCAACAACGGCTATCCCGTTCTCTTCGTGAAGGGCATCTCCGACGCCATCAAAGAGGGAAAGATCAAAGACGGCGATCAGCTTGAGGTCGAGCTCTCAACGGGAACGATCAAAGACGTCACCAACGGCAACACCTTCCACGGCGACGCAGTCAGCGATCTCGAAAACGACATAATGAAGGCCGGTGGCCTCATGAACTACATGAAGGCCAAAGCGGCTGCGAAATAGAGAGTAACAGAGGGAGGATAAATCTTATGGGCAAGACATTTGCAGAAAAGGCGCTGGGCAAGGCGGCCGGATACGAAGTGGTAGCCAACCAGGTCGTAACGGTCGAGCCGGACTGGTGCATGAGCCACGACAACGGCGCTCCGATCGCCAGAACCTTTAAGAAGATCGGCGTCAAAAACGTAAAATATCCCGAGCGCATCTGCTTCATCCTTGACCACGCCGTCCCCGCGCCCTCCAGCGACCACGCAGTGAACCACAAAGAGGTCCGCGAGTTCGTGAAGGAGCAGGGCATCCCTAACTTCTACGACGTGAAGAGCGAGGGCGGCGTATGCCACCAGAAGATGTGCGAAGAGGGTTACGCCCTTCCCGGACTCGTTATGGTGGGAAGCGACAGCCACACCTGCACCTACGGCGCCTACGGCGCCTTCTCGACCGGCATCGGCCGTTCCGAGATGGCGGCGGTCTGGGCCACGGGCAAACTCTGGTTCAAAGTTCCCGAGAGCATGAAGGTCGTCGTCACCGGCAAATTTAAGCCCGGCGTCTCGGCGAAGGACTTCATCCTCAAGTTCATCGGCGACGTGCGCGCCGACGGAGCCGACTACATGAGCGTCGAGTTCCACGGCGACGGCATCGAGAACATGAGCATCGCCGAGCGTATGACCCTCTGCAACATGGGCATTGAATTCGGCGCGAAGAACGCCGTCTGCAAGCCCGACCAGAAGGTCCTCGACGCGATAAAAACCAACGCGAAAAGCGACAAGTGGGAGCCCCTCTGGGCCGACGAAGACGCGGTCTACGCGGCGGAGTACCACTACGACCTCGGCGATATCGAACCCGGCGTCGCGAAGCCGCACAAGGTCGACAACTACGCCCCCATTGAGGAAGTAAAGGGCACCCCGATCCATGAGGCGTTCCTTGGCTCCTGCACCAACGGGCGTATCGAAGACCTCCGTCTCGCCGCCGGCATCCTCAAGGGTAAAAAGGTTGCCGTCCGCACGGTCGTCATCCCCGCTTCCTGGATCGTATACCGCCAGGCGATGAAAGAGGGACTCTTCGACATATTCCTCGACGCCGGCTGTATAATCTGCAACCCGGGCTGCGGCCCCTGCATGGGCAACCATGAGGGAATCCTCGCCCCCGGTGAGGCGGCGATCAGCACAGCCAACAGAAACTTTAAGGGGCGCATGGGCGACAAAGAGAGCTTCATCTATCTCGCAAGCCCGATGACGGTGGCAGCATCTGCAATCAAGGGCGAAATTTCAGACCCGAGGGAGGCGCTATAATCATGTCGGTAAAAGGTAAAGTCTGGAAATACGGCGACGACGTCAACACGGACGTCATCTTCCCGGGGAAATACACATATACCATCAAGGAACGCGCGGACATGGCGAAGGTCGCCTGCGAAGACCTTGACCCCGAATTTACAAAGAATGCCCAGCCGGGAGACATCATCGTCGGCGGCAAAAACTGGGGCTGCGGCTCCAGCCGTGAACAGGCGGTCTCCTGCCTCAAAGAGCGCGGCATCGCGGCGATCATCGCCAAGAGCTTTGCGCGCATTCACTACCGCAACTGCTTCAACGAGGGGCTGCCCATCATCATCTGCGCCGACGCGGTAGACGCCATCAACGCCGGGGACGTTGTGGAGATAGACTTTGACCGCGGTGTAATCATCGCCGGCGGCAAAGAATATCCCTTCCCCCCCTATCCCGAATTTGTGCAGGGACTGATCAAAGACGGCGGGCTTATTCCGCACGTCAAGAAAGAGCTCGGTCTATAGCGCCGCTGATTATATGCGCCGTTCGCGTTGCGGCTGGCACATCTGATCTGCGTAATATGGGTAAGTTGAATATTAAAGAAAACTAGGAAGCAATAAAAATTAAGAGGAGGAACTACAACAATGGCACGCAACATAATGAAGGTAAAAGAGACGAAGGATCGCTACGATGTAACCTACATGGCTGGAGACGATTCCGGCTTCGATATGATGGAGGGCGCGCTCCTCGTCCTTGACGCGATGAATCTGCCCATCAACTGGCACCGCGCCGACCTTGGCTGGTGCATGTGGGAGAAGTCGAACAAGAAATTCGGCGAAGGCGATCCCCGCTGCAACACCGTTCCGCCCGAAACGATCAAATCGATCCGCGATACGGACGCCACCCTTATGGCGGCCATCACCTCAAAGGCCGGCGTAAAAGGCTTCAAGTCCGCCATCCTTCAGATGCGCCAGCTCTTTGACCTCTACATCAACATCCGCCCCGCGAAGAAGCTGCCTGGAATCGGCACACCTCTCGTGAAGGACCCCGACATCGACATCGTCATGTTCCGTGAGAACACGGAAGACCTCTACGCGGCGGTTGAATTCTTCCCGCTTCCCAAAGAGATGTTCGACCTCCACAAGGGCATGGACCGCTTCCGCGAGGGCAAGGGCGACGTCGCCGTTTCATGGCGCGTATTCTCCGAGCAGGGATGCGAGCGCATAATCCGCGCGGCGTTTGAATATGCGAAGGCGACCGGCCGCAAGACGGTACACTGCGGCAACAAGGCCAACGTCATCCGCCAGACGGACGGCATGATGAAGAGAAAGTTCCTCGAAATAGCTAAGGAATACGAGCAGTACGGCATTAAAGCCTACGAAGAAAACGCCGACGCGACGGCCATGTGGCTCATCAAGAACCCGCAGGATTACAGCATAGTCGTGGCCTCTAACGTCTTCGGCGACATCCTCTCCGATGAAGCGTCACAGCTCACGGGCGGACTGGGCTTTGCCCCCTCGGGAAATATCGGCGTTGACGCGGCCATATTCGAGCCGTCAAGCGGATCGGTCCCGAAGTATGCCCACCAGTACAAGGTCAACCCCAGCGCGATGATCATGACCGCGAAGATGATGCTTGAATACCTCGGCCTCGACGAAGACGCGGCGAAGATCGAAAAGGCCCTCGGCGAAGTCCTCGTTGAGAACAAGCCCGGAACCCTTACATACGACGTCCTTCGCGACTTCCGCGGCGACCCCGACTGGGAAAAGAACGCGGCCTCCACGATAGAGATGGCCACGGCGATCGCCCAGAAGCTCAACCCCGAATTCAAGGGCGAGAAGCTTGCGGCGGCCAAAGAAAAAGTCCACAAGATGTGCGCCTGGGACGAGGCTTCGCTCATCGGATTCGCCGACTAATTTTTAAATAACGAACGCCGCTCCGCAGTTATCCTAAGTGGGGCGGCGGCGCTAAATAATCCAGCGGCCTTCCAATCGGTAAGAATCAGAATCGAGAGGCGGGCCGCGTCAACTATCGCCGTGCGGTGGAAACGCCGGCGATGCGGCGGTAAGTGCGGCATTATAAAAAATAACCGACGATTAGTAAGAAAGACCAGACCAAGGGGGAAAAGAGAGATGAAGACATCCCAGGCCGGCACACTCGAATCAATGGACTGCCTCGTGACCCTCACCGAAGCGCCATCGGGAGCCGGAATCAAAATAGAGATAACGGGAGCCAGCGCGGCCCGCTTCAAAAGCGCGATGGAAAAGAAAATAACCGACACCCTGTGCGAGCTGGGTACGAAAGACATCGAAGTCAGAGTCCAGGACAACGGAGCCCTCGACATCGTCCTCGGCGCTAGAGTCGAAGCGGCCTACAAAAGACTGCAAAAGGAGAGTGTTAAATAAATGAGACGCACAATGCTCTACCTTCCGGGCAACAACCCCAACATGCTAACGAGAGGCTACCTATTCGGCTCCGACGGAATAGTCCTCGACCTTGAAGACGCCGTGGCGATGGTAGAAAAAGACACGGCGCGCATACTCGTCTCCAAATACCTCAAACAGGGAGAATTCGGAGACTGCTACGTCTCCGTCCGCATCAACGGCATAGACACCGAATACTGGAAAGACGACCTCGCGGCCATAGTCCCCAACAAACGCCTCGACGGAATCCGCGTCCCCAAAGTCGAAGACGAAAACACCGTAAAAATAATAGACGAAGAACTCTCCAGACTGGAAGAACAAAACGGCCTTCCGGTGGGCAAACTCAGCCTCCACTGCCTCCTTGAGACCGCGCACGGCATCTGGAACGCCTACGAAATAGCCAAAGCCTCCCCGCGCATAGAGGCCATCATCCCCGGAGGAGAAGACCTCCGCGCCGACCTCAAAACCAACCGTTCAGACGACAGCACAGAACTTGAATGGGCGAGAAGAATGCTCGTCTTCGCGGCGCGCGCCGCGGGAGTAGAACCCCTCGACACAGTATTCGCGCGCATAACCGACGACGAAGGACTGCGCAAAGAGACCGAATTCATCAAACAGCTCGGCTTCTCCGGCAAATCCATAATCCACCCCAACCAAATAAAAATAATCCACGACATATTCAACCCCACCGAACAAGAAATAGCCAAAGCGCAGAAAATAATCGCCGCGGCCAAAGAGGCGGCTGCCCGTGGGCAGGGAGCGGTAACAGTAGACGGCAAAATGGTAGACATCCCCGTAGTCAAAAGGGCGGAATACACACTCGTCCGCGCCGGCCTGGCATAAACTGGTCAACAAGAGGTGAAATGACATGACGATAAACGCAGTAAAACGAGAAATCCCCGACTACATAGAGGGCTACGGCCAAGTAAAACACTACCAGGGAGCCTTTGCGAAAAAACCCGAAGGCAGCATATCGGGAGCCAAACTCCGCTGCTACAACAGCGACATCACCGACAAAACAGTAGCCTCAGTCAAAGAGGCCATCAAAGCGGCGGGCCTCAAAGACGGCATGACAATCTCCTTCCACCACCACCTCAGAAACGGAGACTACGTAGTCAACATGGTCCTGGACGCCTGCGCCGAACTTGGCATCAAAGGACTCACCCTCTTCCCGACCGCCCTCTTCGGAGTCCACAAAAAAGTCATAGACCACATCAAAAGCGGAGTAGTGACAAAAATCATGGGCTCCGTCAACGGCCCCATAGGCCAGCTCGTCTCCGAAGGCGGCATGCAAGTGCCCGTAGTCCTCAGAAGCCACGGAGGGCGTCCCCGCGCCGTAATGGCGGGAGACGTCCACATAGACGTCGCCTTCATCGGAGCGCCCACGGCGGACAAATACGGCAACATCTGCGGCACCCTGGGCAAATCCGCCTGCGGCTCCCTGGGCTACGCCTACACCGACGCCGACTACGCCGACAAAGTCGTAGCAATAACAGACAACCTCGTACAATACCCTGCGGCGCCCGTCTCCATCCCCCAGACCAAAGCCGACCTCGTAGTAGAAGTCCCCTCCATAGGCGACCCCGCGGGAATAGTCTCCGGAACCACCAAAGTCACCAGAGACCCGCTGAGACTCCTCATCTCCAGCTACGCCTCGCGCCTCATAGAAGCCAGCCCCTACTTCAAAGACGGAATATCATTCC
The DNA here is from genome assembly GCF_020860125.1 of Cloacibacillus sp. Classification (NCBI taxonomy): domain Bacteria; kingdom Thermotogati; phylum Synergistota; class Synergistia; order Synergistales; family Synergistaceae; genus Cloacibacillus; species Cloacibacillus sp. The sequence continues at coordinate 23,363 of NZ_JAJBUX010000001.1, forward strand.
AGACCGGAGCCGGAGGCATCCCGCTCGCAGTCACCGCCTTCATGAAAGAGGCCATGCTCAAAAAAGGAATCAAAGGCAGCTTCGGACTCGGAGGAATAACCGGCTACTTCGTCGAACTCCTCAAAGATGGGCTCGTGGACAAACTAATGGACGTCCAGTCATTTGACCTTGAAGCCGTCAAATCCATCGGAGAAAACCCCAACCACATAGAAATCTCCGCCGACTGGTACGCCAACCCATGGAACTGCGGAGCGGCGGTAAACATGCTGGATGTCGTAATCCTCGGGGCGACAGAAGTAGACACCGACTTCAACGCCAACGTCAACACCGAAGCCGACGGAGCGCTTCTCCATGGGACCGGAGGCCATCAGGACACCGCGGCGGGAGCCAAACTGACAATAATAGCGCAGCCGCTCCTGAGAGGCAGAATCCCCTGCGTGACAGACAAAGTCTACAACGTCACCACGCCTGGAGAAGTAGTCGACGCCATAGTGACCGAATACGGAGTCACCCTCAACCCGAGAAGAAAAGACCTGTTAGATGCCGTATCTGGCCTCAAGGGACTTCCTATAATCAGCATGGAAGAGCTGGCGGCGAGGGCGAAGAAAATGTCCGGACCGACCGACCCCGTGGCGACCACAGACCGGATAATAGGAGTAGTCGAGTGGAGAGACGGCACCGTTATCGACGTCGTCAGACAGCTTAAAAAGTAAACAGCGTACAAGCAGCAGTTAAGTTAAATAGAAAAAGACAGAGGCGTCGCCGTGGGGCGGGGCCTTTGTCTTTTATACGGGGGATGTTAAAATAGGGAGAAGGGGCCGCTATATAAAAGATTCCGTTACATGGTACAAAATACGGTACGCACAGAATTACCTTAAAAAGGTAGGTGTCGCCACCAGCGCGAAGCTGAAGCGCGCATGATTTTTATAGGAGCTTCGCGCTTCGCTGTGCGCCTGTAATAGACGAAGATTTTTTATAAACTTAGAACCATGCAAATGCGTAGATCGTACACTTCGCGCAATATAGAGAAAAATATGTTGGTATTACTGTATAAAACAGCTATTACGTCGTGCCCTCCGCGGGCACGCTAGTTGAAACTGGGGTGCTCAGTGCAGGAGATTTTAGGGCTAGGTCGTGCCCTCCGCGGGCACGCTAGTTGAAACTCTCCCCGCAGACCGCACAAAACACATAGCCATGTCGTGCCCTCCGCGGGCACGCTAGTTGAAACCGTATGACGATATTAATGCGGACGAACTTTTACGTCGTGCCCTCCGCGGGCACGCTAGTTGAAACACCAACTAGGCTTTTCACCAACTATATAAGATGTCGTGCCCTCCGCGGGCACGCTAGTTGAAACTTTTTCCTCTCAATTTTGAGAGGGATCTTTTTCGTCGTGCCCTCCGCGGGCACGCTAGTTGAAACTGCATCTAGCCCTTGATTGTACCTGGTGACCCCCGTCGTGCCCTCCGCGGGCACGCTAGTTGAAACCTGTAAATCCTTCAGCCGTAGGAGAGCCCGACGTGTCGTGCCCTCCGCGGGCACGCTAGTTGAAACAGCTCCAAGCTGCGTTCGTGGGATGCCATCGCCCGGTCGTGCCCTCCGCGGGCACGCTAGTTGAAACTGCTTTACGACGGTATTTCAACATGGAAAGTGGTCGTGCCCTCCGCGGGCACGCTAGTTGAAACTTATCAGGGCATCAGAGACATTCGACGTCTCCTTGCCGTGCCCTCCGCGGGCACGCTAGTTGAAACTCTCTTGAAGGCATCACGGGGTGGATTCCTGTCGTCGTGTCCTTAGCGGGCACGGTAGTTGAAACGTGACGTCTCTTAAAGAAATTGAAACTGTTCATGTCGTGCCCCTTACGTGCACGCTAGTTGAAACACCATATCGTGGAAGGCGTGCGGCTTCTCTGCCATTGCGCCATCCGTAGGGCATCCGTTGTCATTAATCTGCTTCAAACGGCACCAGCGGCGCGCCGACGGGGGTGTAGAGGACATATTTGGGAGAGCCGTCCTCGTTTTGAGAGGCGCAGACCAGGGGTTTCTTTGAATTTCGCAGGAGGGCGGCGGTCTCTTTCAGCCGCTGCCGCTCATCCGGCTCTTTGTGCTCTCCCCAGCCGCAGTATACCTTGGTGACGCGGGGATTTTTCAGCGCCGCCGCGATGAAGTCCAGGTTGTCCTTCAAGGTCATCAGTTGGTGGTAATATTCGCCGCCGGTATCGATGCCGCCTGTGGTGAATATTTGCAGGTAGGACATATTGCCGCCCGCCGCTCCCGGCTCCGAGAGCAGCCGTTCATTCCCCGTACTGCGCAGCGCCCAGATATCGGTGATTATCATGCCGCCGAAGCCGTGTCTTTTTGCGATATCGAGGCACCTTCTTGTGGAGTTGTCGTCATATGCGGCGTTGGCTGAGCTGGGGTTCATGAGGACGAAGAGAAGGAGCGGTGAATTCTCCCGACCCCATTGCCTTTCAAGGTACGGACGCCAGAGAAACGCCTCATAACCATTATTTTCTTTGCTTATATGCGGTGGTTTCCTGTCCGCTCCGAAGATACAGACGGAGGAGACGCCAGCCGACACCGGATGAAGCACCGGCGACAGTCTTCTTTTATCGTTAAAGTCAAACATGTTTCGTCCACCTCTCTTTTTGACCATAATATATTTCGGAAGGAGCGGCAATAACGGCAAAATAAGCAGCTTTGCCGCTTTTTTCCCCTATTTTGCGCATGGAGAGAGACGCCGCCGTCTGTTCCATTCCGCTTTGGCGCCGACGCCGGCGTTATATTATAATTGCCGTGAGGCCGGAATATCATTCTGAATTGAGGGGGCGGTTCGATGTTTGAGCTTACCATACTTACCGACAATAACACGCTCATAGACAGGTATTATCTGGGGGAGCCGGGGCTCTCCTTTTGGATCGAGTGCGGCGATAAAAAATTCCTCTTTGATACCGGGTATTCGGATGTCTTTATCCGCAACGCGGCGTGGATGGGGATCGACCTGACGCTGATGGACGGGCTTGTTTACTCCCACGGACACAACGACCACACCTGGGGGACGCATTCGCTTGTCTCACTCTTTGACCGCCGGGAACTTTCACGCCGTCCGCGGCTGACGGCACACCCGCTGGTCTTTGAGAATAAGAGGCACGGAGGGCTCACCATCGGGACGATGATGGGGGCGGAGGCGCTGGGACGTTACTTTGATCTTGTGCTTTCGGCTGAACCGCGCGAGCTCGCTCCGGGGTTATGGTGGCTGGGAGAGATACCGGCGGCGGTGACGCCTCGGCGGGCAGTTGGCAAGATAATAGATTCCGGCGGCGAGCGAGACGACTGTTGCCTTGACGATTCCGCCCTCGCCTACGCTGGCCCGGAGGGATTGGTTATTGTCACCGGCTGTTCGCACTCCGGTATCTGCAACATTATCGAACGGGCGGTCAAGGTTACGGGAGAGGGGCGCATCGCCGATATCGTGGGAGGCTTTCATCTTTTGTCCAGCCCGCCCGAGGAGCTGGCGGCGGTCGCCGCCTATATGAAATCTGCGGGGGTAACGCGGCTCCATCCCTGCCACTGTACTGATTTTGCCGCGAAGGCGGCGCTCTCGCGGGAATTTTCCGTCGCGGAGTGCGGCGTCGGGCTCCGGCTCAGCTACAGATAACCGTTTCCGGCTCCGCCATAAGGACGATGTTTATACGGGCGTTTTCCGCCGCGGATGGCGGAGCCGTTCTTCGGTTCAATTACAGATGACGCGAAGGGGGTAAAAAGCGATACTGAGACTGGCGGCGGAGCCGGTCTAAAATAGGAATATGATAATTAAAGGCCGTGTGTCCCGGCCGTCGTATGGGATTTTTGACATATATCTTTAAGAATAAAAGAGGAACATACGAATGTTAGGATATCAATCATCAGCGGCACTCGGCAAGGAGGAACAGCGCAGGCGAATGCTCAGCGAACCCGTAGGGAGGCTCCTTCTCTCACTTGGCGGGCCGACGACGGTCACCATGGCCGTCACCACTCTTTACCTTATCTCGAACGTATACTTCGTCTCAAAGCTGGGAACCAGCGCAAACGCCGCCACCAGCGTCGTTTTTGTCATCTTCGCCTTTTTTAACGCCGTCGGCTACACCTTTGGCCACGGCGCGGAGAGTAAGATAGAGATAAGCCTCAGCTCTGGCAACGATACCGAGGCGAGCCGCTTTGCCTCCACCTCCTTCTTCACCGTCATCTTTATCGGGATAGTGACGGCGGTTCTTGGCATAAAGTATGTCGTGGGGCTCATGCGGCTTCTCGGCGCGACGGAGACCATCCTTCCCTATGCCGTGGACTATTCGCGTCACGTGCTCTTCAGCGCCCCCTTTGCCTGTTCGGCCTTTGTCATGAACAACATTCTGCGCGCCGAGGGGAAGGCGGCCTATTCGATGCGGGGGCTGCTTGGCGGTTCGCTGCTCAATATAGTGCTGACCCCGGTGCTGATATTTTCTCTGAAGATGGGTATCGCGGGAGCCGGTATCGCGATGCTTGTAAGCCAGTTTGTGAGCTTCGTGATCCTCTATGAATACTTTCTGCGCGGCAAGAGTATTACGAAACTTAGGCTTACCAGCGTATCGCGCGACCCGCGCGAATATTACGATATATTCAGGATCGGCAGCCCTTCCCTCACGCGGCAGGGATTTTCCAGCCTCTCCACGGCGGCGCTCAATTACGCCGCCGGGCCCTACGGCGACGCGGCGATCGCGGCGATGTCCGTCGTTTCGCGCGTCGTCATGTTCCTATTCGCCATTGTTACGGGCATAACGCAGGGCTTTTTGCCCGTGGCGGCCTATAATTACGGCGCGAAGCAGTACGCGCGCATCCGCGAGGGCTTCTGGTTCACGATAAAAATTGGCTCGCTCTGCATGATCGTCATTTCTGTCCTTACATATATCTTCGCGCGGGAGATCGTCACCGTATTCAGCTACGGCGACGCGGCGATCATTGGCGTCGGCACCTTTACCCTCCGCTGTCAGGCGGCGGTATTCATCCTCCAGCCGATATTCATCATCACGGAGATGATGATGCAGGAGCTCGGTTTCGCGGCGCGCGCCTCGGTACTGGCCTCGCTGCGGCAGGGGATATTTTTTATGCCGATGCTGGTGATATTGCCTGCCTTCATGGGGGTGGACGGCGTCGCGGTCAGCCAGGCGGCCACCAACGTCCTGACCTTCTTTGCGACGCTGCCCTTTGTCCGCGGTTTCCTTAAGATGCTCGATACCAAAGAAAAATCGATGCTCGATCCGGCGGCGGTCAAAGACTAGCGTAAGGAGCTTCTTACGTATGTGAAAGGCGGCAGAGCATGGGGCTCGGCCGCCTAATTTTTCCGGATATAAAGGTATTTATATGACGGAGCCCCGCGCTGAGGCGGGGCCTTTGTGGGGTCAATATATATTTTATTCCTCTTCCGGGTCGTAGAGGCAGTAGAGCGCCTGGGTGCCGCTGTTTTCATAGCCGCCCTCGGCAAGCTCTTCGTAAAGCTCCCTGGTGACGGTGAGGGCCGGGAGGTCAAGCTCCATTTCGTTCGCCGCCTCTTCGGCGAGCTTCATGTCCTTTATGTAGTGCTTGACGAAGAAGCCGGGGGCGAAGTCTCCTTTGAGGATGCGCGGTCCGTAATTCTTGAGGCTCCAGGTGGCCGCGGAGCCGCCTCCGACGGCTTCGATAAATTCGTTAAGGTCGAGGCCGCAGGATTTGGCAAAGGCGAGCGCCTCGCACATGCCGGTCATGGTTCCCGCGATGACGATCTGGTTGCCGAGCTTCGCGTTCTGCCCGTCGCCCGCGCCGCCCATGTGTTTGATGGTGCGCCCCATTATCTCAAAATAGGGAAGTACCGTTTCAAAGTCATCTTTATCGCCGCCGGCGAAGATGGTGAGGGTCGCTTCGCGTGCCCCCCTGTCGCCGCCGGTGACGGGGGCGTCGAGGATGCCGATGCCGCGCTTCTTGCCCGCCGCGTAAATCTTTCTCGCGAGCTTCGGGCTGGAAGTGGTCATGTCTACGAGCACCGTCCCGCTCTTGGCGTTTTCCACGAGTCTCTTTTTGCCGAGGTAAACCTCTTCAACATCCTTGGGAAAGCCGACGATGGTGAATACGACGTCGCATTTCGCGGCGATGTCGGCGGGGGTATCTTCCCAGACTGCGCCTCTTTCGACCAGAGGCAAGGCCCTCTCTTTGGTGCGGTTATAGACATGCACCTCATGGCCTGCCTCCAGTAGATGTCCGGCCATACTGGCTCCCATTACGCCCGTACCGATGAAACCGAGGATTTTTTTATCCGACATGTTACCACTCCCGTAAGTAAATTATTTTAATCTTTGACCATGTGCACGTTGACGTGCGGATAACTCATCTCGACGCCGTGCCTGGCGTATGACTCCGAGACCGCCTCTATTATATCGTAGTACAGGTCCCAATAATCATCGGTGCCGCACCAAACGCGGACGGTGTATTCGATGACTGATTCCTTGTAGGCGCTGGCGCGTACAAAGGGAGCGGGATCAGTATAGACTTTGGGGAATTTTTTCACGGCCTCTCTTATCGCGAGTTTGACCGTTTCTAAGGGGCAGTTGTAACCGGCGGAAAAGACGAGGTCGATGCGGCGTTTCCCTTCGTTGGTATAGTTCACGATCTTTGAGGAGGATACTTCGCTGTTGGGGATGTAAATTATTTTGTTGTCTGGGGTGGAGATCTTGGTATGTATGAAGCCGATCTCGCGCACGGTGCCGCCGACGCCGCCCAATTCGACGTAGTCACCTGCTTTGAAGGGCTTGACGGAGAGCAGCATGACGCCGCTGGAGAGGTTTGAAAGTACGCCCTGCAGCGAGAGGGAGATGGCCAAACCGGCGACGCTCAGGATGGCGACGAAGGAGGTTATCTGTATCCCAAGGGCTCCCGCGACGGTCATGAAGACGATGAAGTAAAGTGTTAACCTTATCAGCGTGAGGATGAACTTGTGCAGAGTCTTTTCGATGCTGGATCTTTCCAGCGCCTTTGTCAGCGCTCTCATGACGATCTTGACGACGGCTATTCCGCCCAGGAGATAGAGCAGCGCCGGCAGCAGCGAAGCAAGCGTCACCTTTTCCAATATTGCCGGCAGCCCTTCGAGGTTTATGTTCATTTTCTGATCGTTCCTTTCTTGTCTTAGAAGACTTGCAAACGGATATTATTCTACCCAGCCCGATTAGCTTTGACAACGCGAAATTGTCGGTTCGGAGGGCGAACACATACAAATTATACCCGGGGGTATCTATTTTGGGGCAGTAAAAAGCCGTAAATACTCCTGTATGTTCATACATGCATCTATTATGCGGTTAATTCTCTGTTTTTCTTTATGTTTAAGGGGATATTCACCTGAGCATGCTCATATTTATTACTTTGATAACAATATCTCTGCTTTTCTAAAAAACTTACAAATTTATAATGAAATTGGCCTTATTTTGCTTGACATCGTTCTATTATTAACTATAATGAAATTATCAAGTCAGACATATGATGTAAATACATATGATGTATTAACTGAAATCAGCCATAAGAAACATCGATATTACACTATGAAAAAATAATATGATGAATCGATCATTCCGGTATCCGGCCGTCTTTTGAGTTTGAAGGAGCACAGCCCCCTTTGGATTGTCGTATCGACAGGCGCGTCTTCGGCTACCGGCGGAGACGGCAGGCGCGAAAGAAAGCTCTTTGCCTCCCCGCTATTAACGCAGCGGGACGCCCCCGTGTCCGTGGTAAGGTTTCTTACGTTTAGCCCGACTTGTGGTTTATGTACCCCTCCCGTCAGTTATCCTAAAAAACTGCGAGTTATCGCTATATTTAAGAGACGAATCGATTTAAGGACGTTTTTAATGTTATTAGCGCCTTTTATGTGCAAATTTTTGGCTTATGCCGTATTATGAAGATGCAATTTATTCCAATAATGAAAGGACGATCGTCTGTGAAGGATATATTTTCCAAACAGGACTCTACAAAAAAGCCCGCGATTATCGTCCGCAGGATTCTTGACCTGATTGAAGACGGCGAACTGATGCCCGGGGAGAAGCTGCCCAACGAATTGGAGATCGTCAGACAATCGGACATTAGCCGCGCCTCTGTGCGCGAGGCGCTGTCAGCCCTTGAGATCATGGGTATGATCAAGCGCGTTCCTGGCGAGGGCACGTATATAAGCGAGCGTGCCTCAGCGGGTAAGTATCCGCCAAAGAACATCCTCGAAAAATTCCTCGAAGACACGGAAAAAGTTGGCGGCTCATTTGAAGCCCTTGAGGCTAGAATGGCTATCGAGCCCTCCGTTACCGCCATGGCGGCTTGGAGAGCCGAGCCGGAACAGATCGAGAGAATGGAGACGCTGCTGGAATCGTCCGGCGTCGCCCTGGAGGAGCATGACGTGAAGCTCTTTCTTGATATCGACCGGGAATTTCATATCGCGGTGGCGGAGGCGACGAACAACGAAACACTGATATCCATAAGCAATGACCTCCTGAAAAGAGCGGACGTCCACATGTGGCGGCGCTATAAGGAGGACCTCCGGCTTCTTGAGAAGACGGTGGAGGCTCATAGGTTCATTTTAAACGCGATCAAAGAAAGGAACCCCACAAAGGCGTCGTTTTACTCCGAAAAGCATCTGGCGCGCTGCGTATAACGAGCGCCGCACTCAACACAAGAGGAGGGTGGATGCCCAAATAGTAACTGCATGAATGGATGAACGTCATGCCTAAAAGGCATGAGGCAGATGTTTTATTGCCTCAAAACGCTAAAGCGAAGCTATTTTTAGAGCCTCGTACTGTTGGTGTAGTGAGCAGAAGCAATTAATTGCTCTCTAATATGCGTATTTTTAAGGAGGTACTGTAATGAAGAAGAGATTTTTTGCGTTAATGATCATCATGTTGGCCGTAATGATGCTGGGCGTCCTGAGCTCGGCCGAGGCGGCGATGTCCGACAGGTGGAGCGGTGATACGATCAAGATCGGTTATCTGGCTAATCTTACCGGTTCGGGAGCGTACACGGATATTCCGCCAAAGCTGGCGATAGAGGACTACATCAAAGAGGTCAACGCAAAGGGCGGCTGGCTTGGCAAAAAGCTTGAACTTATTTCCTATGACGCCGGACGCGACGCGCTGACGGAATCGGTGACGGCCGTCAACAAGATGATCCAGCAGGACAAGGTCATCGCCATCGTCGGCCCAACCGGCAGCCGTTACGCGATACCTATCGTTCAGCTCTGCAACGAATCTAAGACTCCCTGCATCACGATAGGGGCGACGAACGCCAAGGTCACGGTGAATGAGGATACCGGCGCCGTACATCCGTACATGTTCAGAGTTTCTTTTGCCGACTCCTACCAGGGCAGCGCGATGGCTAACTTTGCCTTTAAGGAACTTGGAATCAAAGAGGTGGCGACGATCGCCGGTGTAGACGACCTTTACGCGCAGGGCATACTGAAGTATTTCACCGATGAATTTAAGCGGCTTGGCGGCAAGATCATCAACACGCAGTCCTATCAGACGAGCGACGTGGAATTCCGCGCCCAGCTTTCGGCGATCGACAACAGCGGCGCCAAGGTGCTTTATTCCCCGGCATGCGAATATAAATATGCCACGTTGATCTCCAAGCAGGCGGAGCAGCTGGGACTTGAGTTCACCTACCTCTTCCCGGACGGCGTCTACGCGCCGGAGCTGATGGAGACCGCCGGTCCCCAGGTTGAGGGCGCCTATCTTTCCACCCCGATGACCGACGACGCCCCCGAATACGCGGACTATAAAAAGGCCTTTGACGCGAGACATAAAAAGACCGGGTATAAGGCCAATATCTACGCCTATTACGGCATGGACGGCATCATGCTCCTCGAGTGGGCTGTGAAAAAGACCAAGAGCTTCGACGGAGAGGTGCTCAAAAAAGCCCTTGAGAGCGCAAAGAATGTGCCTCTGTTTACGGAGTCGTTCACCATTGATCCGAAGACCCATAATCCTCTGAACAAGAGCGTCACGATTCTTCAGATAAAAGACAGCAAATATCATCACCTTAAGACGTTTAAGCCCACCAAATAAATGTCGCCGTCTCAAAATTTGAAGCTGTCGGAATAAGGGCAGCCCGAGCTGTCCCGGAGTCTGCAGAAATTCTGTGGTAAGCGGGGCGGATGAAGATCCGCCCCGCTTCATCCTACAAACGGAGTTGAATAAAACAATGTCGACGCTTTTTATACAACAGCTTGTAACGGGATTTTCCATCGGCGCTATCTACGCGCTCCTTGCGGTCGGCTATGCGCTGATATACAGTATTTTTAAGTTTACCAACTTTGCCTTCGGCGCGATTATGATGTGTTCCGCGTACGGCGCGTATTTTGTCGTCAAGAATCTGGGGATGACCTCTCTCGCCGCCGGCCTCTGCGGCGCTATCATAATAGGTATTATTATTTCTATAATCACCGAACTGGTAGCCTATCGCTCGCTGCGCAGGCTGAAGGCCTCGCGCCTTTTTCTGATGATCTCCGCGATGGGCGTCAATATATTGCTCCAAAACCTGATGACGATATGGATGAGCGCAAATTTGAGGAGTCTGAACATTGCGCTGCCGTTCAGAGTCCTGGCGGTTGGAAAAATCAAGATCGGCTCGATCGACATCCTGTCGCTGCTGGTCTCTCTTGTCGCGCTTGCCGTATTGTGGATCTTTATCGAGAAGACGAAATACGGGATCGCGATCAGGGCGAGCGCGCACGATACCGATACGGCCGGACTTATGGGCATCAACGTAAATAAGGTCTCGCTGATTGTGTTCGCAATTTCGGGGATCACCGCCGCGATTGCCGGTACCTTTACAGGGATGAAATACGCGGTCTATCCCACGCTGGGCGCCATTTCGAGCAAGGCATTCATTTCGAGCGTCATCGGCGGGCTGGGCAGCCTGCCGGGAGCGGTGCTGGGCGGCTTCATCCTCGGCGTGCTGGAGACGATAATCTCCGGATATATCTCTTCAGCGTATCGTGATCTCTTCTCGTTTGGAATCTTGATTGTCGTGCTGGTCTTCCTCCCGAATGGAATTCTCGGGGCCGACACCAGCGACAAACTGTAAGGAAGGTGAATAGAGCATGTATATTTCTTCTCTCATGATCTTCGCCTGCGTAAATATAATCGCCGTCGCCGGATTAGTTCTGCTTACCGGATATACCGGCATCTTTTCCATCGGGCACGCCGGGTTTTTGGCGGTCGGGGGATATGCGGCCGTCATTCTGTTCAAGCACTTCGGCGTTCCCTTCCTTCCCGCCCTTCTATGCGGTGGAATCTGCGCGGTGATCGTAAGCGTGATCATCGGCTACCCGGCCCTGCGAAATAAGATGGCTGGCGACGCCTTTGCCATCGTCATGCTGGGCTTCGTCGCGGTAGTCCGTATCACTATTTCCAATATATACCCGTTTTTTGAGGGAGCTCACGGTATTTCCAATATACCGCGGCTGACCACGATATGGACCGTGCTTCCCATCACCGTGCTAATGATCTGGCTCATGAGAAATTTTTTGAAATCTCACTATGGAAAAAACTGTATCGCCATCAATCAGCAGGAGCTGGCCGCCGAAATGGTAGGGGTCGACACCGTCAAGACGAAGCTGGTCGCCCTGATGATAAGCGCCTTTTACGGAGGTATCTCCGGCGGTCTCTTTTCATTCTTCGCGACCTATATCGCACCCACCACCTTTGCGGAGGCTAAATCGGACGATTTGCTGGCCGCGGTGGTCCTGGGCGGCATGTGCAGTCTCTCCGGCCCGATGCTGGCGACGGTCTTTCTCGTCATCCTGCCGGAGGTCCTGCATTTTCTGGTGCTATGGCGTCTCGTCTTCTACGGCGCGGCCTTTGTCATCATCATGCAGTTCAAGCCCGAAGGTCTTATGGGATATCGGGAGATCTCCTTTAAATGGCTGGAGGATCTGTTTAAAAGGACAGGGGTGAAGACGAATGACTAGTCAGACGCCGATGCTAGACGTCAGCCATATGAGTATCGCCTTTGGCGGACTACGCGCGATAGAGGATGTCAGCGTCCATGTAAACGAAAATGAGTTTGTGGGGCTGATAGGGCCGAACGGCGCGGGGAAGACGACCTTCTTTAACTCCATTACCGGCTATATAAAGCCTTCGGAGGGCAAGATCCTCTTTAATGGGGAAAACCTGGTGCGCAAGCCGCCCTCAAAAATCGCGAACTACGGCATCAGCAGGACCTTCCAGAATATCCGCCTCTTTCCCAAGATGACCGTACTTGATAATGTTTCCATTCCGATGCACAGCACTCCGAAATATTCGGTGTGGGCGGCGATGCTGGGCCTTCCCTCGGTAAAACGAGTTCAGATCGATACCGAAAAGCGCGCGCTGGAATTTCTTTCGATAATGGGGCTCGTGGAACATAAAGACCGTCAGGCGGGTACGCTGCCATACGGCTTACAGCGCCGCCTTGAGATCGCGCGCGCGCTGGCGGCCTCCCCGAAGCTGCTTTTGCTTGACGAGCCGGCGGCGGGAATGAATAACGACGAGTGCAACGAACTGATAGAACTTTTGCGCGGTATTTACAAGACCTTCAACCTGACCGTCGTGATGATCGAACATCACATAGATATCGTGATGAAGCTCTGTTCGCGGATCTACGTACTGAACCTGGGACAGGTCCTGGCGGAGGGAACGCCGAAACAGATCCAGACAGACCCCCGGGTCATTAAGGCCTATTTGGGAGAACGGAGGCGTAAAGCGTGAGCAAGTTTTTAGAGGTTGATTCGCTAAACGTATACTACGGCGGCATCCATGCCCTGCAGGACGTCTCTCTATATATCGAAGAGGGGGAGATCGTCTCTGTGGTCGGCGCCAACGGCGCGGGTAAATCCACGCTCCTGCGGGCAATCGCCGGGGACAAGGCGATAAAGTCGGGGACCGTTACGTTCTGTGGGGAACGCCTCCCCCATACCGCCTACGAGACTATGGCTAAAGGTATTTCGCTTGTTCCCGAAGGGCGGCGTATCTTCCCCAATCTGACGGTGAAAGAAAACCTTATCGTGAGCACCTTCAGCCGTAAGGATCCTAAAGAGTCTATAGAGAAAGACTTTGAAGAGGTGCTGGCGCTGTTCCCGCGGCTCAGGGAGCGCCTGAAACAGAGGGGCGGCACCCTCTCCGGCGGCGAGCAGCAGATGCTTGCCGTGGGGCGCGCGCTCATGGCCCACCCGAAGCTGCTCTGTATGGATGAACCATCCTTGGGGCTTGCGCCGATCATCGTCGACGAACTCTTTGAAAAGATACTGCAGCTGAACAGGGAGAGAGGTCAGACGATCATGATCGTTGAGCAAAACGCCTTTTTGGCCCTTGAGGTGGCCAACCGCGCCTATGTCATCAAGACCGGCAGCATCACCCGCGAGGGTACCGGCGCGGCGCTTCTCAACGACCCGTCCATACAGCAGGAATATTTGGGCATTCAGCAGTTGGCCGAGGATGAATAGCGCCTCCGCGCGGCCTATGGCGGTATTTCTGGAATAGATCAAAACTGTTCGGATATTCGGGTAATCAAAAGAAAGAGGGGACCATGATGGAAAAAAAGCAACTGCTCCAGGAAATCGAGGCTTTCGTCGAGAAAAATGAAAAAGACATCTTAAACGATATGGCCGAGCTGGTATCGAAGCGCAGCGTAAAGGGACCGGCGGAAGAGGGCGCTCCCTTTGGCCACGGTCCGAGAAACGCCCTCGATTCCGCCATGGCGATTGCCGAACGCCTCGGTTTCGCGGTCAACGACGGCGACGGTTATGTGGGCTGGGCCGACCTTCCGGGAAAGCATGAAGAGCACATAGGCGTTATCGCCCACGTTGACGTCGTTCCCGAGGGCGAGGGCTGGAGTTCCGATCCCTACGTTTTGACGGAGAAAGATGGCTGGCTGATCGGGCGCGGAATCAGCGACAACAAGGGCGCGGTGATACTCTCACTCTACGCGGCGGCGTTCCTCGCGCGTTCCGGCAGGCCCCTCAACTACGGAATCCGCGTAATGATGGGCTGCGACGAAGAGTGCGGCATGCACGACGTCCCCTACTATCTCGCGCGCAACCCGGAGCCGATCTTCTGCTTTACCCCCGACGTGGACTTTCCCGTCAGCATCGGCGAAAAGGGCATGTATGCCGGCGGCGTATTCTCCTCCGCGCCGGTCTTTACCAGCATTTCAGCATTCGCGGCAGGCAACGCGAGCAACTCCATCCCGGGCCGGGCCTCCTGCGTGGTCCACGCTCCCGGAAAGAGCTTCAAGGAGACGAAGGGGATCACCGTTACCCCCAAAGAGGACGGCTCGTTTTTAGTAGAGGCCCAGGGTATCGGCGGCCATGCGGCGCACCCGGACGGCAAACACAACGCGATCGGCATCCTGACCGATTTCCTGCTCGACAACGGCATTGGCGACGCCGACGAAAGACAGTTCCTGGAGCTGCTGCATAAGATCCATTCCAACGCTTACGGCGAGGGGCTGGGGATCGCCTGCACCGGCAAACTGCTGGGGCAGCTGACCAGCATCGGCGGCGTCATCTCACAGGAGGGTGGCGTCGTGCGCCAGGATATGAACATCCGTTATCCTGAGTGCGTCAGCGGCGAAGAGCTCAAGAAGGCCCTCTCCAAGGTGGCCGCCGCCCACAACGCGCAGTTTGGCGGAGGGGAGATACTGGAGCCCTTCTACATCTCGCCGGACTCGCCAGCGATAAAGGTGCTGCTCTCCGCCTACACGGAGATAACGGGGCATCCCGCGGAGGCATATACCATGTTCGGCGGCACATACGCCAGGCGCTTCAAAAACGCCGTGGGGTTCGGCCCCGGAGACGATTATACGCCGCGCCCCTCATTCGTCGCCTCGGACCACGCGCCGAACGAAGCATCTTATATCCCCTCTCTGAAAGAGGCGCTTAAGGTTTACATCCTGGCGCTCTGGCAGCTGCAGGATTTGGCCGCCGAGGAATTAAGGGGACGCTGAGCGGCGTCTCCGTCATACGGGCCGTCCGAGAGGGCAGGTATACGCGGCGCGGCAGCGAGCGCCGCGGCAGATGGCTCCATACCCGCGTTCAGCGAATATAAATTACAGACAGACAAAAGCGCCCGCTCTTGACGGGCGAAACAAAAACAGGGAGGTCTTTACAATGTACGAAGGAAAGATCCATATTCACATCGAAAACAGCCGCAGTTCGTCTCCGATATTTATCGCCACTGAGGAGCATGTAAAGGCTCTTCTGAAGAAGAACGCCGATATAGTGGACAAAATCCACGTAACCCTCGGCAGCAGCGCCGTGGACCCGGTGGAACAGTGGACGGAAGAAGATCTGAAAGAGTACTACGGCTATATGAAGACGGCGGACATAATGGTCGGCTTCTGTTTCCCGACGAAAGACATGGCCTCCTACGCGCCGAACCTGCGCTGGATACACTTCATCAGCGCAGGTATTGAGCACGCGACCCCGTTCGACTGGGTGCCGGAGGGCGTGACCATCATAAACAACAGAGGCGTGCATCTGCCTAAATCGGGAGAGTCCTTCGCGATGTTTCTGGCGATGCTCAACGCGCAGATGCCCCGCCTGGCTACTGCGCAGCGCAACGGCAAGTGGGACCGCATCTTCACCTCGGTGATCAAGGGCAAAAAGCTCGTCATCTTCGGCGCCGGCAGCCAGGGCGGCGAAATCGCCAGACAGGCGCACAGAATGGGCCTCCGCGTGATCGCGATCGATCCTTATGTAAAGGAACATCCCTGCTGCGAGGCGGTATACGGCATCGACAGACTGAAAGAAGAGCTGGCGGACGCCGACTTCCTGGCCATCGCCGCGCCGGCGACGGAGGAGACGCGCGGATTCTTCAACGAAGAGGTGCTGGGCTGGCTGCCGAAGCACGCGGGGCTGATGAACATCTCGCGCGGCGCGCTGCTCGACCACGACGCGCTCGACCGCAGGCTGCGGAACGGAGAACTCTGCTGCGCGATCCTCGACGTATTCGAGCCGGAGCCGCTGCCCGCCGATTCCATCCTCTGGAAGACGCCGAACCTGACCATCACGCCGCATGTCTCGTCGGACGACGTGATAAACTACATGCCGCTCACCTTAGACCTCACGATCGAAAACGTGCGCAATGAGCTGGCCGGCCGTCCGCTGAAAAACATCGTCGATATCAAAAAAGAATTTTAGTGCGCGGGGCGTCAGCCGCGCAGCGGAGCAAGAACCGTCATTAATTCTGGAGGGATGCAAATGAGCAAAATTGGCTTCATCGGACTGGGAATCATGGGGGTGCCGATGGCAAAAAACCTGATTGCCGCTGGCTACTCCCTGGTCGTCTACGACATTGCGGAGGCCTCGGTCGAAAAACTTGTAGCGGCGGGAGCCGAGCGCGGCTGTTCGCCGGCGGATGTCGCCGCGAAGGCGGGAGAGGTCATCATCACCATGCTGCCCAACTCGCCGCAGGTGAGCGAGGTCGTGCTGGGGGATAACGGCATCATCCACGGCTGCCGCGGGGGACAGGTCGTGGTCGACATGAGTTCGATCGCGCCGCTTGTCAGCCGTTCGCTCGGCGGCGCCCTCGCCGAACGCGGGGTGGAGATGCTTGACGCGCCGGTCAGCGGCGGGCAGGAAAAGGCCGAAAAGGGCACCCTGGCGATCATGGTCGGCGGCAAAAGCGAGGTCTTCGAGCGTGTTAAAGATATCCTCTCCAAAATGGGGGCCAGCGTCTCGCTTGTCGGTGAACTTGGCGCAGGTCAGATCACAAAGCTCGTTAACCAGATGATCGTTGGTATAAATATCGCCGCCGTCGCCGAGGGTATGAGCCTCGCCAAGAGATGCGGCGTCGAGCCTCGCCGGGTCTTTGAGGCGATCCGCAAGGGACTCGCCGGGAGCCAGTGCCTGGAGGATAAGGCTCCGAGAATGTTCGAGGGGCGCTACGACCCCGGCTTCCGCATCGCCCTGCACATCAAGGATTACTGGAACGTGCTGGAGACAAGCCGCTCCATCGGCAGCTCCGCCCCCCTCTCGGCGCAGGTTGCCGAGATGATGATCGCGCTTGCGGGGGAGGGAAACGATACCCTCGACCACGGCGCGCTTGGCCTCTACTATGAAAAGCTCAACGGCGTGAGCCTCAGGGAGCGGTAATAGAAAACAGGCGCCTGCCGCGGCAGCGCATATGAGATACCCGCGGGGGCGCGTCTCTTCAAAAAGGGACGCGCTCCCGCAGTTTTCCTTAAAAATCAGACAGCCGGTTACAAACAGAGATCGCGTGAAAAATGGAAAAGATAGCTGTAATAAAAAATGGCATCCCGTACCCTGCGGTACAGAATGCCATACTATCGGCTGGCTCCTCGACGAGGACTCGAACCTCGAACCTAGTGGTTAACAGCCACCCGCGCTGCCGATTGCGCCATCGAGGAATATCAGGTCGAAAACTCGACAGAGGATATTATAGCACGCCCCTGATTTTTGGCAACCCCCTAAAAACCCGTATAGGGGGCGAATTACGTGATGTTACGCGAAAGAGTGTCCGGCGCGCGGCGAATAAAAATGGCGGCGGTCGGGTCTCTCATCCCTGCCGCCGCCGCTGCCTTACATTGTTTTGACGCCTGTCCGGTGGATTTATTTATTTGCCGTCTTAGCGGGAGCATCGGTTTCTTTCTGCCAGCTGAACGGCTCGAAAGAGTCCGAGCCTTCGGCCGTCTTCCAGCTCTCTTTGCGTGAGTGGTAGATTAGAAGGGGCACGCCGACCGCGAGAATGTTGCCGACGACGAGCAGACCGATCCATTCCGTCGGGCTGCCGACCGGAATCTGTCCGGGCGGTATGAAGCCGACGAGGAAGGCCGCGAAGGCGCTGACAAGCCCTACGCCGCCGACGAGCCACATGCCGATCTCACCGCCGGGCACCTTGAAGGGGCGGGGGGTGTTCGGCTCTTTTATGCGCAGCTTAATGAAGGCCGCGAACATCAGCATGTACATGATAAGGTACATCGTGACGGTAAGGGCCGAGAGTATCTGATAGGCCGCCTGTACCGAGGGGAGCAGCACGAATATGACGGATAGTATGGTGACGATCGCCGACTGGAAATAGAGAATATTCACCTGTACTCCGTGCTTGTTGGTCCTCTGGAGGATGGGCGGCAGATATCCCGCTTTACCGACGGCGAGGATACCTTTGCTTGGCCCCGCGATCCAGGTGTTGACTCCCGCGAAGACTCCGAGGGCGAGGCAGATCGAGACGACCGGTGAAAGCCACTCGAGACCGAAGGCCTGGAAGAGGTTACGGTAGGCGACAAGCAGGCTCTGTGTAAGGTTGATATCCTTCTGCGGGATTACGAAGCCGATCGCCAGCGTTCCAAAGACGAATATGGCTACCGTGATGCCCGCGGAGATGAGTATCGCGAGCGGGTAGTTCTTCTCGGGGTTGTCGACTTCGTTGACATGGACCGCCGAGACCTCCATCCCCGCGTAAAAGAGGAATATGCTCACCGCGAGGGAGAGGTTGCTGAAATTTCCCAAATCTGGGATCAGGTCGCTGGCATGCAGCGGCATGTAGATCGTATGTCCCGTAACGTAGTAGAGTATGCCGAGGATGATGAGTATCGCCGCCGGAATGACGGTGCCGATGAGGGTTCCCCATTTGCTTATCGCTCCCGAGAGGGACATCCCCCTGAAATTCATCAGCGTCGAGCCCCAGTAGAATACGAGGACGATCGCCAGGGTGTACATCTTATTTGCCGCGAGGGCTGAGTCGCTGCTGGGGTCCATTCCGATGTATGCCACGGAGACCGCGGCGAATGTGAGGACGGTCGGGAACCATATTGTATTCTGCATCCACTGGAGGAAAATAGCAACAAAGCCGAACCTGCCGCCAAATGCCTCTCCGACCCACCTGAATACGCCGCCCTTCTGCGGCCACGCGGTCGCCATCTCCGCCGCGGCGAGCGCCACGGGGATCAGGAAAAATACCGCCGCGAATATATAGTAGAATACAGACGAAAGGCCGTATTCCGCCTCTGCCGGTAGGCCGCGCAGACTGACTATCGCGGCCACGTTCATCATCGCCAGCGTAAAGACACCGATCGTTCCGCTCTTTGAGCCGGATGACGGTTTGTTTTCAGTACTCATTATGACCTTCTCCTTTCAAAAATTTTTCGATAAATATTCCGAAAAAGCCGGAGGAACCGGCCTTTTCGGAAAAAGTATTGTGTTTGTCTGCCGTTATTTCTCGTTTATGAGTGTTTGAAGTTTCCGGTCTCAGCTTCCGTGAGGGGCTTTGCGACGGGGTGAGCCTTGAAATATTCAAGCGCCCTATTCATATCCTTGATGAGGAGCGAGGCCATGTCGATGTTGAAGCCCTTCCTGACGAGGATACGCTGAACGACGACATTCTGCGCGTCCGCGGGGAGCGAATAGGCGGGAACCTGCCAGCCCCTTGAGCGGAGCTTGTCTGCGAGGTCGTAGAGCGAGAAGCCGGGCTTCACGTCGTCGCGGAATTTCCATGTGCAGCCGGGAACGCCGCCTTCTCCGTCATAGACCATCTCAAAGATGCCGAACTTCATGATCTCGTTCGCGAGATACTGGCCGGTCTCGGCGCATTCCTGCTGAATCTTTGTGTAGCCCTCTTTGCCGAGGCGGATGAAGTTGTAATACTGGCTGACGATCTGTCCCGCGGGGCGTGAGAAGTTGAGGGCGAAGGTCGGCATATTGCCGCCAAGGTAGTTGACATAGAAGATGAGCTCTTCGGGAAGGTCGGATACCTCTCTCCACATTACCCAGCCCACACCGAGGGGCGACAGGCCAAATTTGTGTCCGGAGGCGTTGATCGATTTTACACGCTCGATACGGAAGTCCCAGACGAGATCGCGGTGGATGAAGGGGGCGATGAAGCCGCCGCTCGCGCCATCGACGTGGATGGGGATGTCAAGTCCGGTCTCCTGCTGGAGCTTGTCGAGCGCCGCCGCTATCTGCTTGACCGGTTCGTACTGGAGCGTGAAGGTCAGCCCGAGCGTGGGGACGACGCAGATGGTGTTCTCGTCGACATACTTGACGACCTCTTCCGGCGTCATACAGTATTTGCCGGGCTTCATCGGGATCTGGCGCTGTTCGATATCCCAGTAGCGGGCGAACTTATCCCAGCAGATCTGTACCGCGCCGGTGACGATGTTCGGCTTGTCCGTGGGTTTTCCCTGCGCCTTGCGCTTCTTGCGCCAGCGCCAGAGCGCCGCGAGTCCGCCGAGCATTGCCGCCTCGGATGATCCGGTCGTCGAGGTGCCGATGGTGTTGGCCTCTTCCGGTGAATTCCAAAGATTGCCGAGCATGCGGACGCAGCGCGCCTCAAGTTCAGCCGTCTGAGGATATTCGTCCTTGTCGATCATATTCTTGTCGATACATTCATCCATGAGCTTGTGGGTCTCGCCGTCAAGCCAGGTCTGGCAGAATGTGGCAAGGTTCTGTGAAGCGTTGCCGTCGAGTACGAGTTCGTTATGGATTGCCTGATAGGCATCCTGCGGGTCCATCTCCGCCTCGGGGAACGCGTCCTTGGGCAGCAGGCTGCCCATTGCCGCTGAACCGAATGTCGGGTCAATGGCTCTGTGTTCATATTCCTTCTGGTAAAGTGACATTTTAAAAATCCCTCCTGTTAAATGTCGTCTGATGCAATATAACTAATGGTACGCACCGAAATTATGTTTTCGACTTTTTGTACCGTATGCACCGAGTATAGTTCGAAGCCCTATTTCGCGATAAATAGTTTTTGCCGAATGTCCGCTAGGCAAAAAGCATGTAATGGCTGTACGTAATTAAACATGTATAAATTGTAAAAAAAGAATAAGATTATAGTTAGAGTTCCGTTTTTACTTAAAATTAATAAAGAAAATACCTAATCTAAAGGAGTGTCTCCTATATGGATATGCCGACAAAAAAACAGGAAAAAGCCTATGAAAAACTGAGCCCTTTTGAAGTGAAAAACGTCCTTATCGATATGGCGTCGAAACATGCCCGCGCGACCTCTTCCGCGATGCTCAACGCGGGGCGCGGCAATCCCAACTGGATCGCGACGGAGCCGCGCGAGGCCTTTTTCACCCTTGGCCGCTTCGCGATGACCGAGAGCCGCCGCGTTTGGGACGACGGCATCCTCGCGGGACTGCCGGAGAAGGAGGGGATCGGCGCGCGCTTCGCCAGCTGGCTCGGCGTCAACTCAATGATGCCGGGCGCCGACTTCCTGCGGCGCGCCTTCCAGTATGGCCTCAACATCCTAGGTTTTGACGCCGACGAGTGGGCCATTGAGCTCTGCGACGGCATCCTGGGCGGCCATTACCCGACGCCCGACAGGATGATGCCCTGCTGCGAGAGCGTGGTGCGCGAATACATTATCGAGGAGCTTGAGCAGGGTAACAGACAGAACCAGGATTTCGACCTCTTCGCGACGGAGGGGGCGACGGCGGCGATGGTCTACATCTTCCGCTCGCTGCTCAACAACGGCCTGCTGAAGCAGGGAGACACCATCGCGCTTGGCACGCCTATCTTCACCCCGTACATAGAGATCCCCGGCCTGCCGTGGTATGCGCTCAAGACGGTGCAGGTCTATGCAGACGGAACGGAACTTGTGGACGGTGAGCCGCGCCATTCGTGGCAGTATTCGGACAAAGAGCTTGAGAAGCTCGCCGACCCGAAGGTAAAGGTCTTTTTCATCGTCAATCCCAGTAACCCCGGCTCCGTGGAGATATCGCCGGAGTCGGCGCAGAAGATAAAAAATATCGTCGCGTCGAAAAACCCGCAGCTGATGATCGTCTCAGACGACATCTACTCCAGCTTTGCCGATAACTATCACTCTCTTTTCGACACCATACCCTATAACACCATCTGCTCCTACTCCTTCTCTAAATATTTCGGCTGTACGGGCTGGCGGCTTGGAGTCATCGGCATCCACCGCAAGAACGTCTTCGACGATATGATCGCGGCCATGCCCGCGGCGCAGCGGATAAAGACGGCGAAGCTCTATTCCGAGCTTGCCGTCGATCCGGGGGCGATAAAATTTATCGACCGCATGGTCGCCGACAGCCGCGACATCGCGCTGAACCACACGGCGGGGCTCTCAGTGCCGCAGCAGGTGCAGATGGCTCTCTTCGCCCTCTGCGCGCTGATCGATAAAACGGACGCCTACAACCGGCTGACGAAAAATATCGTCCGCCGCCGCTACAAAGACTTCTGGGGCAACCTCAAATGGCCGCGGCCCCTCTCTCCGAACAGCTCCGCCTATTACCAGCTGCTCGATGTTTCGCTCTGGGCTAAGGAAAAATACGGCGAGGGCTTCGCGGATTGGCTGCAGAAGAATTTTGAACCGATAGACATCCTCTTCCGCCTCGCTGAAAACCCCAGCGTAGTACTGCTTCCCGGAGAGGGCTTCGACGCCCCTGGCTGGTCCGTGCGCGTCTCAATGGCGAACCTTCCCGATCACGCCTACCGCGAGATCGGCCACGATCTGGTGACGATCCTCGACGAGTATTATTCGCAGTACAAGAAAGCCTGATAAATCGGCGTTTATACGCGCCGCTGACTTAGCTCAACAAGGCCGGAACATCCTGCGGCAGACGCATCCGCATGCTGCGGCAATATGGATAATTTAAAAGTGTCCCGCCCCATGGCGGGGACATTGCCTTGCGATCACCGTATAAAGATACGGCTCCGGGCGCAGACCCCAAAGTTATTTAGCAACTCGCACTTCTAAACGCCGATTTCCTTCGGGTAGACGAAGAGATAAATAGCGGTTTAGCTTTTGACTTTGCCCTTAAAGGCGCCCTCTCAGAGGGAGCTGACTCGGCGATGTTTTTTCGCCGAGACTGAGGGAGAGTTGACCTTAGGTTCTCCCGCGGCTTTTGCCGCGGGCTCTGTTTGGCGCGGAAACCGCGCCAAACAGAGCAACACTCCTTCCGTCTCGCCG
>NZ_JAJBUX010000002.1 GCF_020860125.1 Cloacibacillus sp.
GCGCTACTACCGAGGCCATCTCATAACGGGTCGCGGGCTGTGCACCTTTGAATGCTAAATATTTATTTTAAGTTATTAGTTTCCTTTTATTCTATCTAATTGTAGTCTAATGTGATTATTATTTGTATCTTTATGTATGTTTACATATCTGAATAAGCTGCTTCTTCTACCACTTGTTACACAGCAACTATACCCCGCCGCCGAATTTAATCGGTTACCCCCACGACTATACAACGGATATCACCCGAGGTATCTTTTATCGCTCTCAGGCTCTTTGTATAGGTATAAGCGGCGTTTTTGTTTTCAGCTGGTGTTACGGTGACTTTTTGTATGTAGGCTCTCTCTATGGCGCCGCCTGGCGTCTCTGTCGGCGGGATGCGCGGAACGCGCAGTTTGTCGGCGGAGGCGGTGAATTTATCGGCATAGTGAAGGTCTATTGTCTGACAGGAAAAGTTATAGTTCGGATATTCCTCCGTCATTATTTGAAAGAAACCCTTAGGGATATCCAAGACGGGGATCTCCGCCGGCTCGGCGGAGATGGCGAAATAGTTTCCTTTGGCGATATCTTTTATATTTACCCGCAGCCATTCTTCGGCCAGCGCCGAAGCTTGCGCGGTAGCGTTTTCAATTCTCGACCGTCCGGCAACAGAGGCATTTTCCTCAAACATTGCCGTTGCCGCTTGGAAGGCAAGCGACGCGCAGATCATAAGTACGCCGCCGAAGATAAGCACGGTGACGATTACGAAGCCTCGTTTTCCGTTAGCTGACTTTTTAACCTCCGTCACTGGATATCGACCATACGGGATATCCCCTACTCGTGTATTTTTTCCAGCGCGATTTCCGCGGCTTTGAATTCGGCCTCTTTGGTCGACGCGCCCCAGGCTTCGGCGAGGATTTTATCTCCCGCCATGAGCCGCACTTTGAAGTTTGAGGCATGGTCCGGACCGACGCGCTCCAGCATTTCGTAGCGCGGCACGTCCATCCCCTGCTGCTGAAAGTATTCCTGGAGTTCGGTCTTGGGGTCTTTGACGACGGCGGCCCCAGATATCTCCGGCTTGGTTTGCAGGAAGTTTGAGACGGCTTCAGCGGCATTCTGAAATCCGCCGTCGATAAATATCGCCCCAAAGAGCGCCTCGACGCAGTCGGCGGCAATGGAATCCGTCGGTCCCGACTTTACGAGGCTTTTGCCTATCCTAATGAGGCCTTTGACGCCCATCTCGGCGGCCCAGAGGCTCAGGCTGTTTTTACAGACTATCTGAGCGCGCAGGCGCGTGAGCTGGCCTTCGTCGTAGTCGGGATAGGAAAGGAAAAGTCTGTTTGAGGTAACGAGCTCTAGAACGGCGTCGCCGAGAAATTCCAGACGCTCGTTGAATTTGACGCCGTTTTCATTCGCGTAGGAGGAATGGGTCAGCGCCTCTTGAAGGAGGTCTATATCGCTGAATTGGTAGCGCAGTTTTTTTTGAAAGGCGCGAAGAAGTTCTTCGCGCCCTTTGTCTGTCTTCATTATCAGTCTTTGCAGCTCTGGATGGCAAGTACTCCGTTATGTCCGCCGAAGCCGAAATTATTTATTATCGCCCGGTCGACCCTGGTCTCTACCGCTTTGTTGGGAACGGTGTTGAGGTCGCAGTCAGGGTCGGGCGTTATCTGGTTTATCGTCGGATGGACTATGCCTTTGTCTATCGCAAGGAGCGTGGCAATCGTCTCAATGGCGCCGGCGGCGCCAAGCGCGTGGCCGACCATCGATTTCGTAGAGTGGACGAGAACTTTTTTCGCGTTATCTTCGCCCAGCAGGCGCTTGATCGCCATCGTCTCCATTTTGTCGTTGAGCGGCGTCGAGGTGCCGTGAGCGTTTATGAGATCTATTTCCTCAGGCTGCCAGCCCGACTTTCTGACGGCCATCGCCATCGCGCGGTATGCTCCGTCGCCGTCGGGATCTGGAGCGGTGATGTGGTGCGCGTCGCATGAGAGGCCGTAGCCGGTCACTTCGGCGTATATATGCGCGCCGCGGGCCTTGGCGTGCTCATATTCTTCAAACACGAGTATTCCCGCGCCCTCGCCGATCACAAAGCCGTCGCGTTCGGCGTCGAAGGGGCGCGAGGCATGCTTGGGGTCATCGTTTCTGTTCGAGAGAGCTTTAAGCGAGGCAAATCCGGCTGTGGCAAGCGGCGATACGGCCGCCTCAGCGCCGCCGGTGAGCATCACGTCGGCGTCGCCGCGCGCGATGCAGTTGTAGGCCTCGCCCATGCTGTTTATCGAGCTCGCGCAGGCTGTTACAACCGCCATGTTCGGCCCTTTAGCGCCAAAGCGGATGGCGATGTAGGCGGCGGGCATGTTGGTGATCATCATCGGCACCATGAAGGGGCTGACCCTGTTGGGGCCTTTTTCGTAGAGTACGCGGGAGTTTTCTTCGAGCGTATGAATGCCGCCCTCTCCGCTGCCCACATAGACGCCGAATAGGTTCTTATCAAGTTTCTCTATGTCAAGTCCTGAATCTTCCACCGCCAGGTCTGCCGCCGCCGCCGCGAAATGGATGATGCGGTCAGTACGGCGAACCTCTTTTTTATCCAGCCAGTTTTCCGGATTGAACTCTTTTACTTCGGCGGCTATTTTCGTAGTATGCTGGGCTGTATCGAATAATGTTATGAAATCGGCGCCGTTTTCCCCGCGCTCAAGGGCGTTCCAGAATGCTTCTTTTCCGATTCCGATTGGGGTGACAGCACCGCAACCTGTGATTACCACTCTTCTGTTGTTCATTGGCGTCATAGGCTCCCTCCTGAGTAAGAGGGGGGACTACAGAGCAGTCCCCCAATGCTTTTCTTAGTCTTCGACTGCAAGCTTCGTCTTAACGTATTCCATCGCCTCGCCGACGGTCGTCAGCTTTTCGGCGTCTTCATCGGGGATCTCGATGTCAAATTCTTCTTCGATTCCCATGATGAGCTCGACGATATCGAGCGAGTCGGCGCCGAGGTCTTCAACAAACGAGGCTTCCGGCTTGATCTGATCCTCTTCCGCGTTAAGGCGGTCCATTACGATTTCCTTAAGTTTGCTCTGTACTTCTTCCATTTTCATAGCATATCTCTCCTTTACGAGTATTCGTTCTCTGATTTTTTTGTTTATGTCAAAAGCCTATTATGGCTTTATAACCGTTTTACTACATTGTAATGCCGCCGTCAACCGCTATGACCTGTCCCTGTATGTATGAGGCGTTTTCAGAGGCAAGGAAGGCGACGGCTCCGGCCACGTCCTGCGGAGTTCCCACACGGCCCGCCGGTATCGATTCGACAAATTTTTCTTTTAGTTCGTCAGAGAGCATGGAGGTCATATCCGTATCGATGAACCCCGGCGCGATCGCGTTGGCGGTGATGCCTTTCGCGGCAACTTCGCGCGCAAGGCTCTTTACGAAGCCGATCATGCCGGCCTTCGCCGCCGCGTAGTTGCACTGCCCCGCGCTTCCGCGCAGCGCGTTTACGGAGGTAATGGCGATGATGCGCCCCCAGCGCCCCTTGAGCATTGGACGCACCGCCTCTTTAGCGCAGTAGAATAGCGAGTTGAGGTCGGTGTCTATCACGTCATCCCATTCGGCCTCCTTCATGCGCATGAGGAGGTTGTCCCTCGTAATGCCCGCGTTGCAGACCAGGATGTTTACGGCGCCCAGCTGTTCCGACACCGTCTTGAACATCTCTTTCACCTCGGCGGCGTCGCCGACGTTGGCCTTGACGGCCACAGCCTCGCATCCCATCGCCCTTATTTCAGCGGCGACTTCGTTCGCGGGGCCTTCGGAATGGCTGTAGTTGGCGGCCACGGAACAGCCGTTCTTAGCAAGCTCCAGGGCGATGGCACGGCCTATGCCGCGTCCCGCTCCGGTCACCAGCGCTACTTTCTTATCCATTGTTCATGCCTCTAAGGTAGTCGGCGGCGATCATGAGCTCTTCCGAGGTTGACACCGCATAGGGACGCTTGCCTTTGCATATCTTTCTCACAAGCCCCGAGAGGACGCTGCCGGGGCCTAGTTCGATATATCCCTCGACACCCTCGCCCTCCATCTCAAGAACAGACTGAGACCACATTACGGGCGAGAAGGTCTGGTTGTAAAGGGCCTCGCGCACCGCGGGGATCTTCTGAACAGGGCGGGCGTTCACGTTCGCGATAATGGGGAATTTTGGTTCGTGCCACTCAATACTCTTGAACGCCTCTTTGAGCTTATCCGCCACCGGACGCATCAGGTCGCAGTGGAAGGGCGCGCTTACCCGCAGCGGCACCACTTTAGCGGTGTATTTCTGCTCGATGAGGGAGACTGCGCGTGCTACCGCTCCGGCATGTCCGGAGATAACGATCTGCGTAGGCGCGTTGATGTTAGCCGCCTGACATACCTCTCCCTTCGCCGCCTCGGCGCAGATGGCGCTGACGTCGGAGAGTTCCATTCCGATGATGGCCGCCATCGACCCCACTCCAAGCGGGACGGCGTCCTGCATGAGGCCTCCGCGCTTGTGTACGAGACGCACGCCGTCAGCCAGCGACAGCGCGCCGGAGGCTACGAGCGCCGTGTATTCGCCCAGGCTGTGCCCCGCCATGCAGTAGGGTTCTACGGCTGTACCGAACTCCTGCTCAAGCGCCCTGAACATCGCTACGCTGACGGTGAGGATCGCCGGCTGGGTGATCTCCGTGTGGGCCAGCTCCTCAGGAGTTCCGTTGAAGATGATGTCGCTGAGCGAAAATCCAAGTGCCTCGTCGGCTTCGTCGAAGATCCTCTTCGCCGAGATGTATCGTTCGTAAATGTCCTTTCCCATTCCGGGACGCTGTGCGCCCTGGCCGGGAAATATCATGGCATATTTCATCTGTTATACCTCGCCATTTCTGAAAGAATGTTGTTCATCTGAGAGATAACGCTCTCTATAATGACGGCCGCCGGTTCAATGGCATGGACGAGTCCCGCGGACTGTCCCGCCATCAGGGAACCCATCTCGGTATCCCCATCAACGACGGCAAGGCGCAGCTTTCCAGCTCCGAGAGCCTCCAGCTCCTCAGCAGAAGCGCCCCTCTTTTCAAGTTCTTCGTACTGTTTGATGAATTTATTTTTTATCGCGCGCACCGGATGCCCAAGAGAGCGTCCCGTCACCGCGGTGGCGCGGTCGTTGGCCTTGACTATTTTTTGTTTATAATTTATGTGTACGTTACACTCTTCGGCGCAGACAAAGCGCGTACCCATCTGAACGCCCGCAGCCCCGAGCACAAATGCCGCCGCCGCGCCGCGTCCGTCAGCGATGCCGCCCGCGGCGATCACGGGGAGATTTACGGCGTCCGCAATTTGCGGCACGAGGTTCATGGTCGTGATCTCTCCTATATGTCCGCCCGCCTCCATGCCTTCGGCGATCACCGCGTCCGCGCCCTGCTTGGCGATGCGCTCGGCATGCGAAACGGAGGCGACGACGGGAATGACGGTCGTGCCGAGCGGCTTGAGCTTGTCAAGCACTTTGCCGGGCATACCCGCGCCTGTCGTCACTACGGGGACACTATGCTTCGCGGCAAGCTCCAGCGCGTCGTCGGCCGTCGGCGACAGCAGCATTATATTAAGCCCGAAGGGCTTATCGGTCAGAGTCCTGATCTTTATCAGCTGTTGCTCCAGAAGGTCGGCGGGCATGTTAGCCGCGGCGATTATTCCAAGACCGCCGCCGTTGCTGACCGCCGCCGCGAGGTCCGCGTCCGCGACCCAAGCCATTCCGCCCTGTATGATGGGATATTTGATTTTCAGCAGGTTCGTTACCGGATTTTGTTCAAACATCGTATCTCTCCTTACGCCTCGTAGAGCAGCGCTCCAAGGGTCATACCCGCGCCGAAAGCAGTGAACATTACCTTCTCCCCTCTCTTTAAGCGGCCCTCTTTCATCGATTCGTCGAGGGTCACTACCAGAGATGCGGCGGATGTATTTCCATAATTTTCCAGATTGACGAGGGTACGGTCGGTGGAGACGCCGAGACGCTTGAAGAGGCCGTCAATGATTCGCGTGTTGGCCTGATGCAGCACCCAGAAATCCACCTCCGCCGGAGTTATCCCCGATTTTTCACAGAAATTCTTGAGGAAAGGAGGCAGGTGCGTATTGACGAAACGGAACACTTCAGAGCCTTTCATACGCAGAACCGGCGAGGGAATGCCCTCTTCTTTGTCTATCGTTATCAGGTCATATTTGTTGCCGTCAGCCACTATTTCGCCGGAGACAAAGCGGGGGCCGCCCTCCTCCGAACGCGTAAGGATGCACGCGCCCGCGCCGTCGCCGAAGAGAATGCAGGTCGAACGGTCATTCCAGTCAAGAACGCTCGTGAAATCCTCCGCGCCAATGACAAGCACGTTGTTCCAAACGCCGCTCGCAACGCCGCCGATCGCCGTCAGCATCGCGGTGAGGCTTCCCGTACATCCAGCCAGGACGTCATAGGCACCGGCGTTATTAGCGCCCAGCTTGCCCTGCACCTTCGCCGAGGTACATGGACAATAGGTGTCGGGAGTATCCGTAGCGACAATTATAAGGTCCAGATCGTCCGGCTGCAGCCCGGCGTCCGCCAGCGCCGCCAACCCCGCCTTGTAGGCCAGGTCGCTGCATCTTTCGTCATCCGCGGCGATGTGGCGCTTTTTGATGCCGGTGCGGCTCTGTATCCATTCGTCGCTGGTGTCAAGAAACTTCTCAAAATCAAAATTAGTCATTACCTTTTCCGGGATATATTTCCCGGTTCCCGCGATTTTCACGGGGTATCCATTAATTATTGCCATTTTGTACTCCTCGCGCTATTTCTTCTCTTATTCTGTCAACACCGTTACGTTCTATAAAATTGGCCGCTCCCGTAAGGGCGTGCGCTATGGCGTTTGCCTTGGAGCGTCCGTGTACCTTGACAACGCTTCCGTTTACGCCGAGCACGGGGGAGCCGCCGTATTTCTCCCAGTCAAAACGGCCCATCACCCGTTTCATCGCGGGCCACATAAAGAAAAGTCCAATCTTCGGCAGTGTGTGGTGTATATATTCCTCTTTAAACTGGCTCTTCAACAGCTCTCCAAGCCCCTCGCCGAATTTGATTATCACGTTGCCGGTGAAACCGTCGCAGATGACGACGTCGGATACGCCGTTGGGAATATCCTTGCCCTCCGCGTATCCCTGGAAGTTAAGGCTGCTGGCCTCTATCAGCTCCCGCGCCGCGGAGATCACGTCGTCCCCCTTCGTCATCTCCTCGCCGTTGCTGAGCAGACGGATAGAGGGATTTTCAACATTCTGAAAAAGCTTCATATATATAGAACCCATCTGCGCGAAATGCAGCAGGTTGATCGGCTTGCAGCGTACCGTTCCGCCTACGTCCATAAGCAGCGTTGAGCGGTTGAGCACCGGCAGCACCGCGCCAAGCCCGGGGCGGTCTATTCCAGGAATGCGTCCGAGAAGGAGCACCGCGCCCGCCGCGATCGCTCCGGTATTGCCGGAGGAGACGATGCCGTCTGCCTCCTTGGAGCGGACCATTTCAAACCCTACTACGAGACTGGAGTTTTTCTTCCTCCTGATCGAAAGAGAGGGAGAATCACTGCCGCTTATCACCTCGTCGGTATGAACTATATTAAGCCTGGAACGTACGTTTCTCTCCGCCTTTTCAATGAGCGGCTTTATCTTTTCGCTGTCGCCTACAAGCGCGATCGAGAGGTGAGGCTTTTCTCTGCAGGCAAGAATCGCGCCTTTGCACGGTTCCTCGGGCGCGTGGTCTCCGCCCATTGCATCCAGTGCTATCAGCATATTTCGTCCCCCAATTTTTCGTTATTGTGAGCGTCTATCGCGGCGACCACAAAGCGTCCGACAAATATCTCCCTGTCGCCGCTGCGCGAATGGACGCTGACGACATATTTGTTTCCCTTATGCGTGCCGACCTTCGAACGGGCGATGATTTTGTCTCCCAAATAGGCGGGCTGGCAATATTTGAGGCGCGCCGTCGCAATTACCACCATTTCGGCATCTATCGTCGCGATCGCCAGCAGCGCGGCCTGCGCGTAGATATAATAATCGCTGACCATTTCCGTCTGCCGAAAGGCCATCTCCGGATTTGTCGAAAGCATCGAAAGGGCCCATTTATTTGGCTCAAGCCCCACAAGCTCCCCGACGACCTCATCCGCGCAGAGCGATTTCAGGCGGCTCGTGGCGTGCTCCGCCATCGAGCGCATCCGCTCGCGCAGCTCGGGAATCGCAAGCAGCACCCGGTCGAGGCGCACAGTACTCAGGCTGACGCCAAGCGCCGAGGATATCTCCTCGTCCGTCATCAGAGGATTTGACTCTATCAGTTTTATAAGCTGCCTGTGCCTCTGTTTTCTGCCTTCCGAACGCATTTGCTTCTCCTTAAAGAAACAGCCTTGATCAATAAACTTATAAAATCTACCGCTCAATTAAGAGCTGATCATAACACCAGACAAGATATTATATCTTAGGATTGTTGTCAATAGGAAATTTTATAATTTACTGAGTATGAGGCATTTCTTTTATGAAAGTTTTCTATATTTTCGTTAACGGCGAAAACCATTGTACTTCCTAGTAAAAACAGGAGGGCGTGACAAATAGAAAGCGGCTATTCCGCCACCCGCAGTTTTTAGTTTGGCGCTGCAGGCATGGCGAAAAGGATTGATTTCGTAATCCGATCCGGCCATCGTTTCGCGGCTGCGCTTACGGCCGAAGGAAAACCGTACAAAAATCGGGACGACTGACCGCCGTCCCGTCTGGCTGCCAAACAGAAAGCCACCTCTCCGCCGCGCTAAAACACGGCGACAGGCGCTCCTTAATCTGTTGTCTTTTCTTCAGCGATCTTAACGACCTGGCGGCCTTTGTAGTAGCCGCACGCCGGGCAGGCGCGGTAGGTCTGGATCATTTCGCCGCAATGCTTGCAGGCCGTAAGGCTGGGGGCCTCGAGCTCACCGAGCCAATGGGCCTTGCGGTTGTGTGTGCGGGCATGGGATACTCGCCTCTTAGGTGTTGCCATCTTCTATTCCCCCCTTAAAATAAGCCACTGTTTATATACGCCCTTGATGAACAAACTAAGTTCAATATATGAAAATCAAAGATTTTCTATCTCACTTACCGCGTCACAGGCAATTCCGCCGGTGGCTACAACGTAATTGATTATACGCTTCGCCCAACCGGAACCTTAACGGCAACAACGTCTAACTCAGCGAAATAAGCGCCGGACATCAGACGAGACGAAAGCGGTTTAACCAGTAAACACTAAAAACTCCGTCGGAACACTTTTCCAATTGAATAATTTTATCACTAATTTCGTTTTTTTGCAGTACTATTTGCCGCTATCTTCCACAAAATTTCTCAGAACATCGAAACGCGGGTCACGGCTCTCCTTTTTGCATCCGCAGGGACCCAAGTTGAGGTTGGCGCCGCACTGGGGACATAACCCCAAGCAGTCCGGCGAGCAGAGTACCGCGCCGGGCAGCGCGGTGATAAGGACCTCCCAGATGAGCTGTCCCAGATCGATCTCATCCTCCCATGAATCAAGGATGATGATCTCCTCTTCTCCGTCTTTGTTTTCCTCAGCCTTTTCCCGCTGCTGCTCGTCACGGCGCAGAGAGAAAATGTACCGCAGCTCTCCGCCAACCTCAGCGCGGGCGGGCTCCAGGCAGCGCGCGCAGGGCACGCTGACCTCCGTCCGAAGGGAGACGGTGACAAGCACGCGCCCCTCCGAACGGTAAGCCTCCACCCGCACCTTCGGGTCGGAGAGGAATGTGTATATCTGGTCCCAGTAGCTCACCGGCCTGTCAATGTGCACAGAAAAGCTGTCCTCGTACGGAGCGCCGTCCTTGGGAACGGCGGCGAGCACGAGCCGGTACTTCCAGCTTTTGGGAGCCTCTTCCAGATATTTTTCCATTATTTTCTTACTTCGCTTCCTCCGCGCATCTCTTGGTATCGCGCGCGATCGCCATCTCTTCGTCCGTCGGGACGACCATCACAGTGACCTTTGAATCGGGGGTGCTGAAGACGACCTCTTTGCCGCGGCAGTTATTCTTCTCGGGATCGATCTTGATGCCCATGAATTCCATCTGCTCGCAGACCTCTTTACGGAAGCCGATGCCGTTCTCGCCAATGCCGGCGGTGAAGACAACTACATCCACGCCGCCCATCTCAGCCGCGAAGGAACCGATATACTTTTTCACGCCGGTGATGAGGATATCCTGCGCGATCTTCGCGCGCTCGTTGCCGTTGGCCGCCGCCTCTTCAACGTCGCGCAGGTCGCTGGAGATACCGGAGACGCCGAGGAGCCCGGCCTGCTTGTGGACGATGTCGCTGACCTTCTGCGCGTCGCCGTAACGCTCCATGAGGTATATCATGACCGAGGGGTCGATATTGCCGCTTCTGGTGCCCATCAGGACGCCCTCCGCCGTACCGTAGCCCATCGAGGTGTCGACCGATTTGCCGCCGTCCACCGCAGTGATCGAGCTGCCGTTGCCGAGATGGCAGGTGATTATCTTAAGGTCTTTGATGTCCTTGCCGAGGATCTCCGCGGCGCGGTGCGCCACATAGCCATGGCTGGTGCCGTGGAAGCCGTAGCGGCGGACGCGGTCTTTCTCATAGCAGTCATAGGGAGTGCCGTAGATGAAGGCCTTCGGCGGCATCGTCTGATGGAAGGCGGTGTCGAAGACGACGACGTTCGGCTTTCCGGGAAGGACATCCATGACGGCCTTGAGTCCCTGAAGGTTGGCGGGATTGTGAAGCGGCGCGAGGGGGATGACCTCTTCGATGCCCTTGACGACTTCGGGCGTGACAAGCACCGACTTGGTGAATTTTTCGCCGCCGTGAACTATACGGTGGCCGGTGGCGTAAAGCTCGTCGAGGTTCTTGAGCACGCCGAGCTCAGGATCGACGAGAATGTCGAGGACGTATTTGATGGCCGCCGAGTGGTTGGGGAACGGAACTTCGCGCGTTACCGCGTCCATACCGGTCTTGGTGTGCTTGATGCGCGAGCCTTCGATGCCGATACGCTCGACGAGCCCCTTCGCAAGGACCTTTTCGCCGTCCATTTCGATGAGCTGATACTTCAAAGACGAGCTGCCGCAATTGAGAACAAGAATTTTCATTAGAACCGAATTGCCTCCCTTAATCTGATTGTACCGCCCCTTTATGGTATCCTAATGCACAGTAAAGGACGGTGAATCTCTATGCTCTACCCCGTCGCCGGGATTGTTGCCGAATATAACCCGCTCCACAAGAGGCACCTCTATCACATACAAAAGGCCCGCGAGCTCTGCTCCGCCGAGGCCGTGGCCGCCGTTCTCTCCTCCGATTTCGTTCAGCGCGGCGAACCGGCCCTGCTGGATAAATGGACAAGAGCGGAGGCCGCCCTCCGCTGCGGCGTCGATCTCGTTATCGAGCTGCCCGTGATATTCTCCTCGCACAACGCCGGCGTATTCGCAAACGCCGCCGTGGACATACTCGCCGCGACCGGCGTGGTGACGCACCTCTCATTCGGCGTGGAGAATCCAGACTGCCTTGTGGATAGTATTGTTGATATTCTACTAAAAGAACCCGAACCTTTCAAGCCGTTACTGAAAAAACATCTGGCGTGCGGCCTCTCCTATGTCGAGGCGCGCGCGCGCGCGGCGGAAGAGATGCTCCCCGGAAGCGCCGCGCTGCTTGCGGGCAGCAACAACACGCTGGCGCTCTCGTATATAAAGAGGATAAAGGAAAAAAGCTACGACATGCGAGCCGTGCCGGTCAAACGCCTCGGCGCGGCCTACAACAGCACGGAGCTCGAAGAGTTTGCCAGCGCCACGGCAATACGCGCGGCGCTGAGAGCCGGAGAAAAAGAGGCGGCGCTTTCACAAATGCCGACGGCGGCGAAGGATATTCTCGCAGACGCGCTGAAAGATGGCCGCGCCTGCGTCGGCCATAACACATTATGGAGGCTGCTGCGCGCCCTGCTGCTGCGGACGGCCCCCGAAGAGCTGGCAAAATACGCGGAGATCAGCGAGGGGCTCGAATACAGAATGCGCGAGGCGGCAAGAGAGGCGGCGAGTTTCGCCGAATGGTGCTGTGCCTGCACCTCCAAACGTTACCCCGCGGGACGCATCCGGCGCTCGGCGATACATACGCTGTTGGGACTCAGCCACTGGACGAACCGCGCCGCCCAGCGCCTGGGACCGCCGTACATCCGCGTGCTCGGCATGAACGAAACGGGCCGGCGTCTGCTCCACAAGATGCGGGATGGCGCGGCGCTGCCCGTCGTGACGACATACGGCAAGGCGGCGCGGCTTTCGCGGTACACCGCGGAGACCGCGCGCTACGAGGCGCTGGCCTGCGAATTATGGGAAGAGCTGATACCTAACGGACGTTTCGGAGAGGAGCATAAAAGAAAGGTAATAATGGTATAAACGACCGGAGCAAGGATAAAACAGGGCTAAAAATATAGGCGCCTGCCCCCAGCAAATTTACCTCCGCAGCATACGGGCTAAATCACGGCACTTAATCATGGAGCGCCACGGCAAAAAACAAACAGACGAGTCCGCGCACAGCGCGGGCTCAGTCTGTAGTTTTTTATTTTTAAATGTTCATTACAAATTCCGCGGCGGTATCCTCTCGCGCAGGCGGCGGTAGACCCCAGGAGGAACCATGTCGCGCACCGCGCCGCCGAACTGGAAGGCGTCTTTGATCGCGCGGCTGGAGAGGTAGGAGTATTTCGCGTCGGTGACGATGAAGAAAGTCTCTATCTCGGGAGCGAGCTGCCGGTTCATCTGCGCTAGCTGGAATTCGTACTCAAAGTCGGAGAGGGCGCGCAGACCACGGATGATGATACGGCTCTGCTGCTGGCGCATAAAGTCGACGAGCAGGCCGTTGAAGTATTTGACCTTGACGTTCGGCAGATGCACAAGCGCCTCGCGCGCCATGATCTGCCGCTCCTCCTCGCTGAAGGTGGAGCGTTTCTCCGGGTTCACGAGCACGGCGACGATGAGTTCGTCGAAGAGAGCCGCGGCCCGTTCGGAGATGTATATGTGACCATTGGTTATCGGGTCGAAGGACCCGGGATATACTGCCCTAATCATCGTTATTCCTCCTGCTGTAGAAGCTGAGCACGGTGCCGCCGTATCTTCTGTCCTCGCGCTCCCACTTTGTCTCGTCCATCGCGGCGGGCTCTTCCTCTTCGGAATGTTCAAAGATTATAACGCCGCCGGACGCTAAGATACTCTCGTTCGCCGCCATCAGTTTGGGAAATTCCTCTCCCCAGCCCAAATTGTAAGGCGGGTCGGCGAATATTATATCGAATTCTTCGCCGTTTTTCGCAAAGCGCGCGACGGCGCGCCGTACGTCAAAGCAGAGGCATTTCACGGAGGACGGCGCCTTTTTCACGATCTCCGCGTGGCGCTTCCGTTCAGATTCGACGGAGACCACCGACCCCGCACCCTTTTTCGCCGCCATCAGCGCTATCTGGCCGCTGCCGGAGAAGAGGTCGAGAAAGCTCCTGCCGTGAATGTTTCCCAGTATATTGAAGAGCGCCAGCATCACCTTGCCGGTCGTCGGTCTCATTTCTTTCACGGTCATCCCCCCACAACGGCTCATGCAAAGAGTATAATAGTGAACATGTTCACTGTACATAGAGATATTGGAGGAAATTTTACATTATGAGCACCGCACGGACAAACACTTCCATTTCGGACCAGAATAAGAGAACGCTTTTCGGCGTGATTTTCCTGTACGGCCTGAACGATATGCATTCTACGGCCCTGCCCACGGTGATCCCGATGCTCGCTAAGTCTATCTCCCTGACGATGAGCCAGGCCGGCTTTCTCAACGCCCTCTTCGGCCTCACGAATATATTCGGGCAGCCGATGTTCGGCTTTATCGCGGATAAGCTGCGGCGTCCCTGGCTCGCAGTATGGGGGCCGCTGCTCTCTGTGGCCGGCGCCTCATTGCTGCCTCTGGCTCCGAGTTACGGTACGGCCTTTATCTTCGTAGGCATGATGAGCGTGGGAACGGCGCTCTTTCACCCCCAGGGTACCGGCAGGTGCGGCGCGGCGGCAGGAGGTAACGCCCTCGCCTTTTACCTCTCGCTCTTTCAGGCCAGCGGCAGCTTCGGCAGCGCCGTCGGGCCGATATATGTCGTCTTCATGATCTCAATGCTGGGCAAGCCTCTTTTCCCCCTTACAATCATTCCCGCGGTGGCGCTTATCTGCCTCTATATCTGGCGGCACATGGAGGCGCGCACGGAGGACGAGATACGGGAGATGAGCGCCAGACCACGCCAGCATTTTTTTGAAAATCTGCGCTATCTGATCTCCAAGGTAGGATGGATCGTCTCAATAACGAGCATGCGCGACGCCGTTTTCCAGTCGATCAAAATATTCCTGCCGACGCTTCTCATTACACGCGGCAGCAGCATCGCGATGGGCGGCATGACGCTTTTCGCCGCCACTCTTTCGGCCACGCTAGCGGGCGTGGTGGGAGGAAAGCTCGCCGATGTGATCGGCGACGAAAGGGTGCTATTGGGGGCGCTTGCCATTTCTCCCGTCTTTCTCATCGTCGGCCTTCATGACTCAAGCCTCCTCTGCCTGATTTCGTTGATGGTGGGATTCGCCTTTTTGCAGGCCAGTACGCCTGTCACGACCGCGATGGCCCAGAGGCGCTGTCCCGACTCCCGCAGCATGGTAAGTTCGCTTTCCAACGGAGTCTCATGGGGTATCGCGAATCTCTTCGTCACTCCCGTAGGCATCATCGCCGATATCGTCGGGCTGCAGGCTACGCTGAACGTCGTCGCCTTCCTGCCGTGGATCGTCACCATCCTGTACACAGGCAGGCGGCTGCTCAAAAAATAGAAGAATGATGATAATAATAAGAAAAAGATAGGGCGCGGCCTTGGTGCCGCGCCCTATCTTTTTTGATATGCCAATAAACTGGGAAAAGGTTACTGCTGCTCCGCGGCGGCTAACGCCTTAAGCAGCGCCGCCCTCATCGCGGGCGTCCGATAGGGATGCCCTACCGAGTCGACCTTTATCGTAACGCCGCGCGGGTTCGGGATCACCTTGAGGTAGAAGTGCTGTTCAAATCCCTCGTCAGACGTAATCACCAGCAGCAGGCCGACGCCTCCGTCGGAGAGAAAGGCGTCGCGGAAGACCCAGTGGCCCCTGCCGCCGACGCCTTCGCCCTCGCGGTCTTTCAGCGAATCTATAACTTCCTTCACGCTTTTTTTTGTCGACGCTTCACATTCCATCGGCCAGTCATCCTCTCCCTCGGGCTTTTCCGTAATTTCCGTATCCTTGTATATCGTCAGATGCCAGGTATCTTTTCCCATCGCCTTCCACTTCCGCTCGTACTTGGTCACGTAGGGGCGGAGTGGATTTATCTCCACCGGGTCGGCGCGGAAGGCCGGATTGACTGAGAACACTTCGGCCGTCTCCTGCGCGTACCAGTCAACGTCGGTGGCAAGCTCAAAGCTCCCGCCGGGGCAGATGAGGTAGTTCATCAGGTCGGAAAATGAGGGCACCGTGACGCGGCGCGAGGCGTGCCTCGTCTTCGGCCAGGGGCAGGGGAAATTCATGTAGACGCGCTCCACGCTCTCCGGCGCAAAACAGTGCCTCAACAGGAAGCGGGCGTCCCCGTGCATCACGCGCGCGTTTTCGTATCCGGCGGCGAGTATCCGGCGCGCGCCCTTCGCGGCGCACCACTGAGAGACCTCGATGCCGACGATGAGCACTTCAGGGTTGCTGCGGGAAAGATATTCGAGGAACTCTCCGTTGCCAAAACCGATCTCGACAAATATGCGCCCGGAGGGTGACATTTCGCGCCAGTCGACGGGCAGTCCGTCGTTTTGGCTGACGATGACTTTGCTAAGATTCCATGACATATTTACACACCTATTCTCCGCTGTTTTTGTTTTTCAGGCGAAAATCAGGGACCTCCGCCAGCTCGAACCACTTATCGAGAGGAAGCTCCTCCGCGCGCGTCGTCGGCTTCAGGCCGTGCGCCGCCAGTATCTCGAAGGCCCTTTCGCGCGTCACGCCGCTTCCGCTGTAACCGACCGCCCAGTTGTTCGCGAGCGTCTTGCGGCGCTGGGTGAAGGAGCGCGAGAGCAGCCCGCGCCAAGTCCTGTCGTTCGCCAGCTCCCTGTTTTTCTCTATTTTTATTTCGATGAGCGCGGAGTTCACACGCGGCTGTGGGTTGAAGGCCGTGGGGGGGATCTTTCTCACGACCTCGGCGCTGCCCATCGCCTCGACGGTGATCCCCAGCGGCGAACGTTCGCGGTGCCCGGCGGGCGATACGATGCGCTCCGCCGATTCGAGCTGCACCATCAGCAGCATGTAATCCGTCTTCGCGGGAACCAGCTGTTCGAGGAAGGCCCACATCAGCGGCGTCGTTATATGATAGGGCAGGTTCGCGATGATCTTGGTCGGCGGCTCCGGCAACTCGCGCACGTAGTCGAACTGCACCGCGTCGCCCCAAAAACAGGTGCAGCGCCCGTCGCGCGCGGCGATCTTATCGAGCCCCTCGCGCAGCCGTTCGTCCACCTCGACGGAATAGAGCGCCTTAAGCGGCGTTGAAAGCAGGCCGCGCGTGAGGACGCCGTCGCCGGGTCCGATCTCCAGCGCCACATCTTCCGCCGTCGGCTCCGACCGCTTCAATATAAATTCGACCACGCCTCTGTCGATCAAAAAATTCTGTCCAATATCGGTGTTATGTATAAAGTGCCGTTTATCCGTCATCTGCAGTCCATGCTTTCGTAGGAAATTTCGCGGTACGGGAAAATGCTGATCCAGTCACAGATGTTCAGCAAAACCAGAACGTATGTTCCGCCGATCAGACGTGCCAGGGACGCGGTAAATAAGATGGAAAATACCTGTTTTTCATTATTGAACTTAGTTTGTCCATCAACGGCGCGCACGACCAGCGGCTCCCTCATGCCGCCTTTGTATTTTATCATCTATGTTGAGAAAATTATACATTGCCCTGCACCGCCATTATCGGATAAAATACAGTGTGAATTTGAGGGAGTGAATTTACGCGAATGAAATTGGAAAATATCAGGAACTTCAGCATCATCGCCCACGTCGACCACGGGAAGTCCACGCTTTCGGACCGGCTGCTCGAGGCGACGGGCACGATAGAAAAACGCAACATGAAGGCGCAGCTGCTTGACAGGCTCGACATCGAACGCGAACGCGGCATTACGATAAAGTCCGTTCCCGTGCGAATGAACTACAGGGTGCAGGACGGCGGCGAATATATCATGAACCTTATCGATACTCCGGGACACGTCGACTTCTCCTACGAGGTCTCACGCTCTCTCGCAGCTTGCGAAGGGGCGATACTGGTGGTCGACGCGGCGCAGGGCGTAGAGGCCCAGACGGTGGCCAACAGCTACCTTGCCACGGACCTTGACCTCGAGCTGGTACCGATACTAAACAAGATAGACCTGCCGTCGGCCCACCCCGAACAGGTGAAGCGCGAGCTGGAAGAGATCATCGGCATCAACGCCGACGACGCGATCCCCGTCTCCGCCAAGACCGGCGAGGGCATCCCCGAGCTGCTGGAGCGGATCGTGCGCGACGTGCCGCCGCCCTCCGGCGAGGCCGGAGCTCCGCTGCAGGCGCTCATCTTCGACTCCGTCTATGACAACTATAAGGGCGTCATCTGCTACGTGCGCGTGATGAATGGCACGCTGGAGGCGGGGAAAAACGTCCGCTTCATGGCGACCGGGCGCGATTATCAGATCGACGAGGTCGGCGTATTCAAACCAGATATGGTAAAGGTCGAACGGCTCGGCCCCGGAGAGGTCGGCTTCATCTGCGCAAGCATCAAGACCATCGACGAGGCGCACGTGGGCGACACGATAACCGACAGCGCGAAGCCCGCCGCCACGCCGCTCGCGGGATACAAAAAGGTCAAGCCCGTCGTATTCTGCGGCTTCTACCCCGTAGAGCGTGAGGACATCAACCAGCTCCGCGAGGCACTGGAAAAATTACAGATAAACGATTCTGCGATCAGCTTTGAGCCGGAAAACTCCGCGGCGCTCGGCTTCGGCTTCCGCTGCGGCTTCCTCGGACTGCTGCACATGGAGATCGCGAAGGAACGGCTGAACCGCGAGTTCGGCGTCGACCTTGTGGCGACCGCGCCTAACGTCGTCTACCAGATCGTACAGACGGACGGCTCGATCATTGAGGCGCACCGCCCCTCCGACTTTCCGGACCCCGTCCGCATCGAGGAGATACGCGAGCCATATATAAAACTTTCGATCTTCATGCCGGAGCAGTTCGTCGGCGCGGCTATGCAGCTCTGCCAGGACAAGCGCGGCACCTATGTGTCGATGGATTACATCACGCCGGAGCGCGTGCGACTCACCTACGACATGCCGCTCGCGGAATTCATCCTCGACTTCCACGACCGCCTCAAGTCCTGCACGCGCGGCTATGCCTCGCTGGATTACGACCATACCGGCTTCCGCGCCGCGAATCTCGTCAAGGTGGACGTGCTGCTCCAGGAGGAGCCGGTCGACGCCTTCTCCTTCATCTGCCACGCCGATCAGGCCTACCACCGCGGACACGCGGTTGTTGGCAAGCTCAAAGAGCTGATCCCGCGCCAGCTGTTCGAGGTGCCCGTGCAGGCGGCGGTCGGTAAAAAGGTCATCGTCCGCATGAACATCAAAGCGGTGCGTAAGGACGTCCTCGCGAAATGCTACGGCGGCGACATCACCCGCAAACGCAAATTGCTCGAGAAGCAAAAAGAGGGAAAGAAGCGCATGAAGCAGGTGGGACGCGTCTCAATACCGCAGGAGGCCTTCCTCGCCTTCATGGACGTCACCAAGGCGGAAGACAAATAGGGCGGCTCCGTGCCTGTTTTCAGCGAAAGATGCCGCCTTCCTCTCTTTATATACACGTACCCTTCTGCGAGCGCAAGTGCAACTACTGCGCCTTTGAGAGCGCCGTGCCGCGGGAGGGTGAGGCAGATCTCTGGCTGGAGATGCTGGAACGCGAATTCGCGATCCGACTCTCGGCGGCGGGACGACCGCGGCTTGCGATCTGCTACTTCGGCGGCGGCACCCCGACGGTGCTCAGCGGTCCGCAGTGGCTTTCGCTCACAAAGCTCATCGAGAGATACTTTGACTTCCTGCCGGAGGCGGAGGTCACCGTGGAGGCGAACCCCAATTCACTAGCGGCGGAACACCTGCTCACTTGGCGCGACTGGCGCGTGACGCGCGTCAGCATCGGCGTACAGAGCTTTGACGACGCCGAGCTCTCGCAGATGGGACGGCTCCACAGCGCGCGTCAGGCGTACGGTGCGGTTTCGGCGGCGCTCGCCGCGGGATTTTCGGTGAGCGCGGACTTCATCTTCGGGCTGCCGCACCAGGGCTTCGCCAACTGGGGGCGCACACTGCGGGAGGCGGTGCGCTGCGGCCTCAGCCACATTTCGCTCTACCAACTGTCGCTGGAAGAGGGCACGCCGTGGGCCTCGCTCGATAAAGACACCCTCGGAGACGGCTACGCCGCCTACCGTTGGGCGCAGTGGTATCTGCCGCGCAAGGGCTACCGTCAGTATGAGGTCGCCAACTTCGCAAAGCCGGGACGCGAGAGCCGTCATAACATCAATTACTGGCGCGAGGGCGAATACCTCGGCGCGGGGCCGGGAGCCGCCGGTTACCTGGCAGGGCTGCGCTACAAGAACTTCGGCAGCCTGCGGCGCTGGGCGGCGGCGCTGGCAAATGGTGAGCAGCCGGTCGCGGAGAGCGAACGGCTGCCCTTTGAGCGCAGCGCCCGCGAAGCGGCTGTGTTGGCGCTGAGAATGACCCGCGGCCTTGACCGGAGAGAGTTCGCCGAACGGTACGGGCGGCAGGCTCTTGACTCCCTGAGCGCGTCGCTGCAAAAATTTCCAAGAGATCTCTACGAAGACGACGAGCGGGGAATCCGGCTGACGAAAAAGGGCATGAGGGTCGCAAACCTAATTTGGGCGGAATTGGTATAACTTTTCCCTGATTTTCATATACAATTATAAGGTCAGTATCAATATAATAATAATAGGGAGGACTTCCCTTGGACGCGAACATTCAGAAGATAATGAGAAACATCCCCTCCATGGACAAGCTGTTGGCTCTGCCGTGGGTAGCGGCCTATGAGGAAAAACTCGGCCGCGAGACTGTGAAGCTGCTGCTGACGGAGCTGCTCGCCGCGCAGCGCGCTAAAATATTGAAAGACCCGGACACCGCCTTTGACTTTGAATCCATAGAAAACGACGCCCGTCGGCTGCTGGCGAAAAAATCGACCCCCAGCCTGCGCCGCGTCGTCAACGCTACGGGCGTCGTCATCCACACGAACCTCGGACGCTCCCTGCTCGCAAAAGAGGCGGTAAAAGAGGTCCTCGACATCGCCGGCTCATATAACACTCTCGAATATTCGCTGGAGGAGGGCGCGCGCGGCCACCGCAACAACCATGTCGAATGGCTGCTCTGCCGCCTAACCGGCGCCGAGGCTGCGCTTGTCGTCAACAATAACGCGGCGGCGGTGATCCTCGCTCTTTCGGCGCTCGCGAAGGACAAAGAATCCATCGTCTCGCGCGGCGAGCTCGTGGAGATCGGCGGCTCCTTCCGTATCCCGGACATCATGGCCCTCTCGGGCACAAAAATGGTCGAGGTCGGCACGACAAACCGTACACACCTTAAAGACTATGAGGAGGCAGTCACCGAAGAGTGCGCGATGCTCCTCAAGATACATCCATCCAACTACCGCATCACTGGATTCCATTCCGCGGTGCCGCGTGAGGAACTCGCGGCGCTCGCCCACTCCAGGGGGCTCATCTTCATGGAGAACCTCGGCAGCGGCATGCTGATCGACACCTCCGCAGCCGGGCTCTCAAGCGAAAACGACCCCACCGTCGCGGATTCGCTCCGCGCCGGCTGCGACATCGTCACCTTCTCTGGAGATAAACTGCTCGGCGGGCCGCAGATAGGGGCGATCGTCGGCAAGAAAGAACTGATAGAAAAGCTCAAATCCCACCAGCTGCTGCGCGCGCTGCGCGTCGACAAGATGACGCTCGCCGCCTGCGAGGCGACGCTGCGCCTCTATCTGCGCGGCGACGTCCGCGCCATACCGACGATCGACATGATATTCAAGACAAAAGAGGAGCTGCTCGAAGAGGCGAAGAGATTCAGCCGCAGGCTCAAAACATACTTCAAAGGCACGAGGATACAGCGGCTGACGATCGAGGTCGTACCCGTGAACGATACCGTAGGCGGCGGCACCTTCCCCCAGTCGGTGCTCGCGGGATACGCCGTAGCGCTGCGCCTGCCCGAGATGGGAAGCGCGGGTAAACTCGCGGAAAAGCTGCGGCGAGGAAGTTTCCCCGTGATCACCGGCGCCGCGGATGACAAAATACTTTTTCATCTGCGTACCATGCGAGACGGCGACGACAGGCGCATAATCAGCGCCCTTGACGAAATACTGCGCATGCCGGCGGAGCGCATATATTAAAATGGCAAACAACGAATACCCCTTTGTAATCGGCACCGCCGGACACATAGACCATGGAAAGACGACGCTCGTCAAGCGCCTGACGGACGTCGACTGCGACCGTCTCGTCGAGGAAAAGAAACGCGGCATGACGATCGAGCTCGGATTCGCCCCCTTTACCCTGCCCTCGGGGCAGA
Source organism: Cloacibacillus sp. (assembly GCF_020860125.1). Classification (NCBI taxonomy): domain Bacteria; kingdom Thermotogati; phylum Synergistota; class Synergistia; order Synergistales; family Synergistaceae; genus Cloacibacillus; species Cloacibacillus sp. The sequence goes on from NZ_JAJBUX010000002.1 coordinate 21,633, forward strand.
CGATAAGCATCGTAGACGTGCCTGGACACGAAAAATTTATTCGCCAGATGGTCGCCGGCGCGGCCGGCGTCGACGCGGTAATGCTCGTCATCGCCGCGGACGACGGCGTAATGCCTCAGACGCACGAACACCTTGCCATCCTTTCGCTGCTCGGCATCAAAAACGGCCTGACGGTGATAAACAAGATAGACCTTGTCGACGAAGAGATGCTTGAAATGGCGGTCGACGACGCCAAGTCGCTGCTCGCCGGCACCTTCCTCTCGGACAAACCCGTCATTCCCGTCTCGGCCTTAACTGGTAAGGGTATCGATGAACTCAAAAGGGCTTTGCAGCAGATGACGGAAAAGGCCGGCGCCAAGAGCCGCAGGGGAGCCTTCTTCCTGCCGGTTGACAGGGCCTTTCACATCTCCGGCTTCGGCACCGTCGTCACCGGCACGGCGATCAACGGCGAGATACATGAGGGCGACGAGGTCGAGGTCATGCCGCGCGGCATCCTCTCGAAGGTGCGCTCCATACAGGTACACGGCGCGCCGGTCTCCACCGCCACGGCAGGCCAGCGCGTCGCGGCCAACCTCGCGGGCATATCGCTGGACGACGTAAAACGCGGGGACGTCGTGACCGCTAAAGACTGCTTCACCGCCTCTAAATGCCTTGACGTCAACGTCAGGCTCCTGCCGGGAGCGGAGCCGCTCAAACATTGGCAGCGCCTCCGGCTGCACGTGGGGACTACCGATACCGTGGCCCGCGTCTCGCTTCTCGACCGTGAACAGGTGCTGCCGGGAGAGAGCTCCGCGGCGCAGCTGATAACGGAAGACCCCGTGGTCGCCTCGGTTGACAGCTGCTTCATCCTGAGGACCTACAGTCCGCTGGTGACGGTGGCCGGCGGAAAGATACTGATGCCGGCTGGAGAGCGTCCAAAAAACAGACAGACAAAAGCCGCCCTGCTGGAATACCTCGATAAACTCTCCGAAGAGCCGCCGCTTAAAGAGCGGCTGCTCGCGCTGATAAATTACAGGGGGATCATAACCGCCGCGGACGCCGCGAGGATGAACGAGGTCAGCCTCGTCGAACTCATGCGCGCCGTCTCGCCCTTTGAGGCGCGGGCCGAGGTCGGCGTGATCCGCGGCGGCGAGGCCGTCCTGCTCTCAAAAAGAAAGATAGAGGAACTTGGAGAGACGCTTACGAAAGCCCTCGCCCTATTCCACGGAGAACACCCGGAGAGAAAGGGAATGCCGGCCGAAGAATGCGCCAAGGCTCTCGACTTACAGGAGACTAAATTCACCCGGGAACTGCTCTCGCTATTTGAAAAACAGGGAATAATAAAATTTGCCGACGACCGGGCTCGGCTCGCCGACTTTGAACCATTTGACGAGGAACTCTTCTCCGCCAACGTCGCGGCTCTCAAAAAATACACCCTCCAGCTTGGCTACTCCATGCCGAGCATCGAGGAGGCGCAGGCCGCTTTGGGATTCACCGCGGAGGAGATGAAACGCATCATCGCCTACCTCAAAGAAAAAAAAGAGCTGGCGCTGATAACGGGCGCCTTCCTCCTCTTCCCTGAAATTGAGGCTGATTTCAAAGAAAAGTTAGCTAATATTTCAGGCGACATTACGCTCGCCGCCGTGCGGGACGCCACCGGCAGCAGCAGAAAATACGCTCTGCCGCTGCTTGAATACTTTGACAGCAAAGGCGTCACCAGGAGGGTTGGAGACAAGCGCATTTTGATAAAGAAATAAATGTTTGCATAAAATACGGTAATTGCACCCCTATTGCATAGATTGTATTGCAAACTCGTCAATTTTGATGTACAATTATTTAATGACTTGTGGAGGTGTTGTGTAATGGCGTATACTTTAGAATCAATTCGTGAGATAGTGTCTCTCCACAAAGGGTCCAAAATCTCATACCGCGCGGCCAACGGCAGGCGCAAAATTGAGGAGCGCACAGGGATAATAAAAGAGACATATCCGAGCCTTTTTACGGTGTTCATAGAATCTCAGCAGAGCACAATCTCATTCAGCTACACGGATCTCCTTACAAGAGAAGTTGAATTGCAGCTGGAACCCAGTGGAGAAAATCTCTTTTAGAAGTTCTTTGACTGACTACGCCCCGGCAGACGAGCCGGGGCGTTTTAGTATACACGCAGGAGGATAAAAGTGCGAAGCATAATAGACTCCCCCATCAAAATAAACCTCATATTACGGATACTATCCCGGCGCAGCGACGGATATCATGAAATATACTCCCTATTTTGGCAAAAAAAGGCGATAGAGAGGTTGACAATTCAGGTAAATTGCGATGAAATTATGGGAGATTCTCTGGACGTAGAGGGCATGCCGATAATGGGAGAAAATCTTGTAACTAAGGCTCTCCTGACGGCAAGAAAATATACTGCGGGTATCCCTCCCCTAAAAATAAGGCTCGAGAAATTTTTCCCTGCCGGCAGCGGGATCGGGGCGGGAAGCGGCAATGCCGCCGCACTGCTGGGGTGGCTTAGGGAAAATTTCGCCCTAAAAATGACGGCGGAACAGATTGGAAAGCTCGGCGCGGATGTCGCCTTCCTCGCGTCAGGCAGTGAAATCGCCGAAGCGCGCGGCGTGGGAGAGCTGCTGACTCCAGCCGGGGAGGCGCCAAAGCTCGGTTGGATACTGGCCTTTCCCAAATGGGGGTCAAACACCAAAGAGGCCTACGCGAAGCTTGACGCCATGCGCGATGACGCCGGCGGCTATTATGCGCCGACAGCCGAAGAAATCGCGAAAGAGTCCGCCGAGTACTTGGAAAAACTGCAAAACAGGCGCTGCAACGGCAGGCTGCCCAACGACTTCTTTCCAGTGCTTGCGGCGGAACACCGGGAGTATGGCATCGCGGAGGAGATAGCCGCGGCGACGGGAGCCTGCGGCTGGGGCCTATGCGGCAGTGGCAGTGCCTTCTTCGGCCTCTATGACAGCTCCGAAGCGGCCCGCGGCGCGGAAAAAATATACGACAACGAAAACTGGATCTTAAAAACATTTTATTTGGAGTGATTATCATGAGGGGTCAAAGAACAGAAAGGCTGGTCAGGTTAGCGGCGAAATTCATGCTCTGTCCGTCAAAGCTCATCTCCCTGACAGATCTTGCAAGCAAATTTAACGTCTCAAAGACCGTAATTAGCGACGATGTGGAGGTAATCAACTCGGCTATGGGAGCGGAGGGCTTCGGACAGATGCAGGTCGACCGCGGACGCAGCGGCGGCGCGCGCTTCGTGCCCATATGCACCCCGGAATACCGCCAGACGCTGCTCTCAGAAATCGCGGAAAAGCTGACCGATCCGGAGAGAAACCTCCCCGGCGGGCTAATCTACTACAGCGACCTGATATTCAATCCGGAGACGGCGCTCTCCCTCGGCTACTGCATGGCCTCGCTCTTCACCGACGCCGAGCCCGACGTCGTCATGACCTCAGAGGTCAAGGGCATCCCCATCGCGATGTTCGCCGCCTATGCTCTTGGCGTGCCTCTCGCCGTCTGCCGCTTCCGCAACCGCCCCAGCGACGGCGCCGCCGTCGGCGTACACTACCCCACCGCGAGCGGAGACGTAAAGACAATGTACATCGGCACGCGCCAGATGCGGCGCGGCTGCCGCGTCCTCATCGTCGATGACTTCATGCACGGCGGCAGCACCGCCTCCGGCATGCTCCTCATGGCAAAGCAGTTCGACGCCGAGGTCGCCGGCATCGGCGTCTTCATCGCCTACGATGAACCCAAAGAAAAATCCGTGCCTAACTATCACTCGCTGCTGACCCTGAAACACAACGCTGAGGGACAGAACCGCCTCGTAGTCACCCCCGGCAAAGAATAGGAGCGGCGCTGAGCCGTTTATAAAAAAGTGTTTGACGTATCACCAAAAATGTCGTAGAATCTTACCTCGTGGAAGGGAGGTGACCCGCCATGGGTATTAAAGTGAACCTTGATGATTGCATCGGCTGTGGTGTGTGCTCTGAGCTCTGTCCGCAGAATTTCAAGCTGGACGAAGATGAAGGCAAGTGCATGGTCATCGACCAGGAGGTAAGTTCTCTGGCAAAAGAGGCGGCCGACAGCTGCCCGGTATCGGCGATAACGATAGACTAGCCGCCGTACCCTTACATTGGGGCCCATAGCTCAATTGGTTAGAGCTCCCGGCTCATAACCGGATGGTTTCAGGTTCGATTCCTGATGGGCCCACCATTTTTGATAATCACTGATTAGCAAATGTATAAAAATTCCTGTCATAGACAGGGATTTTTCTTTTTGTTCTCATGCTTTGATTATCATTGATAAGCAATCTACTCCCTCATTACCGTATAATAAACCGTATAAAAAAGTACCGCAAAATATCTTTTATACGGTCGGTGATTTGTAATGTTACAAGGCTTAACAGAATACATGTTGAAAAATGCTCCAATAAAAGATAAAAAGTACACTTTATCAGATGGCAGAGGTCTTCTTATCGAAGTCAATCCAAATGGCTCAAAATATTGAATTGTCCGAATATATGAAAATAACCGCGAATACAGTAGGAGCCTTGGGCCACCACCGACAAAACTCCCGGTTCCTGATTGTAGCTGGGTTTATTTTTTCCCTTGCCGATACTGCGGTCCTGCCGGACGATAAGTACACGTCAAAGACAAAACGTGGCTGACAAGTTCGATGTCAGCCGCGTTCGTTATGTTAATATCGGGAAAATATCTTCTAGCAGGTGGCTCCGCCTACCGTGTGGAGATTGGCTTCGAGGATATCATTTTTTCTCTCAAGGATGTCGCCGTCGAGCAGCTCTTTTTCGACGTACTCAAAGCCGAGGCGAGAAATGGTGGAGGCAAAGCGCTCTCCCGTCTTTCCCTGTTCGCGGAACAGCAGGATCGCCCGCTCGATCGCCGCGAGAGCCTCTTCCTTATCAGTGAAGATTTTACTAAGGGGCCTGCCGACGGCGGTGGACTTTCCCCATCTGCCGCCGATATATATCTTGTAGCCCAGCGTCCCATCCGCGATGGCGTCAAAGTTGCACACGCCGATGCAGCGCCCGCAGTTGTTGCATTTTTCTTCATCTATCTCCAGCAGGCCGTCTTTCATCTTCGCCGCGCCTACCGGACAGAATTTTTCTACGGCGCACTTTTTACAGCCGCTGCAGCTGTCCTCGTCGAAGTTAGGGATCAGCTGACCGATGATACCAACGTCGTTAAGGTCCGGCTTGACGCAGTTATTCGGGCAGCCTCCGACTGCGATCTTGAACTTATGCGGCAGTTTTACCGACCTGTAGCCGTTGTAGAAGCGCTCGTGGATCTCCTCCGAGAGTTCAAAGGTATCGATAAGGCCATACTGGCATGTCGTCCCCTTGCAGGAGACGACAGGGTGTACCTTGGAGCCGGTGCCTCCCGTCGTGAGCCCCGCCTTAGCGATATAAGCGCGGAAGTCCTCTATCTTATCGAACGGTATACCCTGACATTCGATAGTGAGGCGCGTCGTCATCATAACGACGCCGTTTCCGTGGAGCTTCGCCGCCTCCGACAGGCAGATCATCTGATCGGCGCTTATCTTGCCGTTCACCGTGATGATCCTCCCAGAGAAGTTGTTCGTTCCCCTGTTTCTCAGAAAGCCAAGCGCCTTTACCGATTTTTCTTCCTCCGGCGTAACAGAACCGTTTACCATAACTGATTTCTCTCCCTTAAGCCCTTTGATTTCTTACTCTTCCGTCTCTATTTCATTGAACGTGTGCCCGGCCTCGAGCACCTTGGTGTTATTATAACCATAAAATTTCATTCTGTTTTGCGTCATGTAGGCGCGTTTGCCCTTCGCGCAGACGAGAAGCAGTTTTTCGTCCGTTCCGTATTCCGGCAGCGTGCCGTTTATCTTTGTGATGTCGATATAGGGCACGCCCTCCAGAGTGGGGTTTATCGAAACGTCAACGATCTTATATCCCTCAGCTTTGCCCTCCATATACTCCGCCGGGGTTATGGAATCCATCTCGCCGCTGATCTTGTTGAGAAGGACGTTGAGAGTATGCGCGAAGGGATGTATCGCCGTTGAGAATGGCGGCGCGTAAGCGAGGTCCATGTTCTCAAGATCGTGCAGCGTGGCCCCCATTGTCAGCGCGACCACGGCGATGTCGACCATCTTGTCAACCGCGCCCTTGCCAAGCACCTGCAAACCGAGAAACTTACCGCTCTTCCTATCCGCGATCATTTTAACGATGAAGTTGGAGGCGCCGGGATAGTAGTGAGCCTTGTCGTCAACGACAGCCGTAACCGCCGCAACGTCATAGCCGGCATCCCGCGCCGCCGCCTCTGTGAGACCGGTCCGCCCGACGTTGAGCTCGGGCAGCATGCAGACGCCGGTGCCGAGAACGCCGGGATAGGTGGGCTGTTCTCCCGCGAGCACCCTCGCGGCGAGACGGCCCTCGATATTGGCTGAAGAGCCCATCGGCGACCAGGCGGGAGCGCCGGTTATACGGTTCGTCACCGTAACGCAGTCACCGACGGCGTAGACGTCGGGATCGTTGGTCCGCATCTGCCCGTCGACCTTGATCGTCCCACCGGAGGTAAGTTCTATACCGCTGCCGGCGAGGAATGCGGTGTTAGGCCGAATCCCGAGCGAGAGCACTACCGCGTCGGCTTTTATAGCACGCCTGTCGGTCTTGATCTTCTCCACTCTTTCATCGCCGATGATCCCCTCAAGCTTGGTCCCCGTGAAGCAGACGATGCCGCGGTCGGCAAGGTGTCTCTCAACATAGGCAGCCACCTCAGGGTCAAAACCAGGGAGTATCTGACTGGCCATATCAATGACCGAGACCCTGATATCCGTCGCTGAGAGGTTCTCCGCAACCTCAAGGCCGATGAAGCCGCCGCCGGCTACGACGACGCGCTTGACCTCTCCCGATTCGATCGCCGCGCGCAGAGCGACGGCGTCCTCAGGTTTTCTCATAAAAAAGACGTTTTTAAGTTCGATTCCGGGCAGACGGGGCGCCACCGGGCTCGCGCCGGTCGCGATTACAAGCTTATCGTAGGAATAAACCTCGCGCTCTTTCGTCCCAGTATCGACGACAGTCACCGTTTTAGCCGTCCTATCAAGCGAAACGGCCTCTTTGCCGGTTATAACGTCGGCCCCTGTAAGCGCGGAGAACTTTTTCGGGGTATTGACGATAAGCGCCCCTTTGTCGGCAATGACGCCGCCGACATAATAAGGCAGGCCGCAGCCCGCGTAAGAGATATCTTTATCCTTAGCCAGTATCCGCACCTCAGCGCCGCGGTTCTCTCTTTTGAGTTTCGCCGCTACCTTTGTGCCCGCCGCTACGCCGCCGATCACAAGAATCTTCAAAATTTCACGCCCTTTGGAATTATTTATTTGCTGCCGCTTATTATAGGACTATCTTTCAATTATTAATAATAATAAAATATAATCTAACTCATAGGTAAAACCTATATGCGGAGGGGAGACCATGACACTTCATCATCTGAGAATTTTTATCTCCGTAGCGGAGAGCGGTAAGATGAGCGCCGCCGCGCACGGCCATCATCTATCGCAGCCGACCGTGAGCCAGATCATCAGGGAGCTGGAGGAATACTATTCTGTCAAGCTCTTTGAACGGCTCTCAAAAAAGCTTCATATTACAGAGGAGGGTAAACGGCTCCTGGGATACGTGAAAGAAGTGGTAAACGCCTACGAAAACCTAGAATACAACATGTCCCCCGCCGTGCGCCGCGACACGCTCCGCATCGGCTCCTCCGTCACCGTGGGAATGTGCGTTATGCCCGGCCTCGTCAGAAATTTTTCCGCGGCGCGCCCCGGCACCGATATCTACAGCTATGTCAACAATACGCAGACGATAGAGGAGATGCTGCTGCGCTCCGAACTGGATGTCGCGGTGGTCGAGGGAAAGATACGGAACCCGGATATAATCTGCTCTCACCTGATGGACGATTATGTGACCCTCTTCTGCGCCTCGGACCACCGCTTCGCCGTGAAAAAATATATCAGCCTCGACGAACTCTGCCGTGAAAGCTTCGTAATGCGCGAACATGGCAGCGGAACACGCGAGATATTCGAGAATTTTATCACCGAACAGAAAAGAAAGCTCAGGATAAAATGGGAGGTGGCCTGCTTTGACTCGACGCTGCGGGCCGTGCGGGAAGAGGGCTGCGTCGGCGTCGCCTCCGTCCGCCTGCTGATCCCCCACCTCGACGCCGGAAATATCCGCGCGATTTGCTGCGCCGGCGGCGAATGGGACCGGACCTTTTCTCTCGTCCACCACAAAAATAAATATATGACGGAGTCGATGATGGCTTTCATCGAAGCCGCTCACACAATAAAGGACGCCCCTCTGCCCGACAGGACAAAGATGGGACGCCTGGTGGCGTAGGATGGCTGCGGCATAAATAAAAAAACCGCTCCCGCCATACGGCGAATGGGCGGCAATTAATTACAAATGACAAAATATCGGCAAAAAACGGAGAATTATCCCCCCGCCGCCCTTGTCAGGCGGTCTTTTAGGGCGCGGCCGATGCCGTTTTCTTCGGGGAGTTCGGCGTAGATGATCTGCGCGCCGCTCTTTTCGAGGGTGCGCAGCGCGCGGAAGAGCTCCCTCGCGTATTCAGCGTCGTCCTTGAAGATTATCTTTATACGCGGCGCGCCGTTGGGGATCTCCGTGCCGAGCCAGGCCCAGTTTTCGGCCTCCGCCGGTATCGCGTGCGGGGCCGTCAGCCTCAGCGGTATCGACGGCGCGTAGTGGCGGTACCTTGTACCGGGGGAACGCCGGATCATCTTCTGGTCCTGCGGCAGCAGCACCTCCATATTAAGAGCCGCCTCGACCGCCTCTTTCGGCAGGCCTCCGGGGCGCAGCAACACGGGGTGCTCTCCCGTCATATCAATTACCGTCGACTCAAGGCCAAGGCGCGTGTCACCGCCGTCAATGATGAGGGGAATGATATCCCCTATCTCCTGCCGCACCGTCGCGGCGTCAGTCGGGCTGGGGCGGCCGCTGATGTTGGCACTCGGGGCGGCGATCGGCAGGCCGGATTTTTCTATCAGCGCAAGCGCCACGGTGGTATCAGGCATACGCACCGCCGCCGTCGAAAGGCCGCCGCGCGTGCGCGCAGGGACGATCTCCTTCGCCGGCAGCACTATCGAAAGCGGGCCCGGCCAGAATTTCTCCATCAGCAGGCGCGCGCGCCAGTTTATTTCGACAAGACTTTCCGTCATCGCGATCGAGGAGACGTGAAGAATCAGCGGGTTGTCCGAGGGGCGGCCCTTCGTTTCATATATCCTCTTCACCGCCTCCGCGTCAAGCGCGTTCGCGCCGAGGCCATATACGGTCTCCGTCGGGAAGGCGACGAGCCCACCCGCCCTTATTATCTCCGCCCCCCGCTCCATCAGCTCCCGCTGTTCGGGAGAGAGCGAGGCCATTCTCGCCGCCGCGCGCTCCGCGACAGATACGCAATCCGGCGTGAGCTTGGAAGCGATCATCCCTTCACCGCGCCCCAGATCATTCATTGAGATAGGCGCCCTCCATAAAGTTTTCCATAAAATTGCGGCGGAAGGCCGGGAAGCGGCCCTCGATTATCGCCTGCCGCGCGCCGTTCACCAGATTCACAAGGAAATAAAGGTTGTGCCAGCTGCAAAGGCGCGCCGCCAAAATCTCTCCCGCCGTGTAAAGGTGGCGCAGATAGGCGCGTGTGAAATTACGGCAGACATAACAGCCGCAGTTCGGGTCCACCGGCGTGTAGTCGCGCGCGAAGGCGAGATTCTTGATATTCATCTTGCCAAAGCTCGTAAGCAGCTGCCCGTTGCGTCCGTTGCGCGTCGGCAGCACGCAGTCGAACATGTCGATTCCGCGCGCGATGCCCTCCACGAGGTTCGTCGGAAAGCCGACGCCCATAAGATAACGCGGCTTGTCCTGCGGCATATGCGGCGAGAGCGCGTCAAGGACGCGGTACATCTCCGCGTGGCTCTCGCCGACGGAGAGGCCACCGATACCGTAGCCGGGGAAGCCGATCTCTTCCAGCCGTTCGATACACTCAATGCGCTGGCTCTCGTAGAGTGCCCCCTGGACGATGCCAAAGAGCGCCTGATCCGGGCGGCTGTGATATTCGCGGCAGCGCCCCGCCCAGCGTATCGTGCGTTCCATCGCCTCGTGCGAATATTCGGGCGTCGTCGGCAAAGAGACACATTCGTCAAAGGCCATCGCGATATCGCTGCCGAGCTTCTGCTGTATCGCCATCGAATCCTCGGGACGCATAAAGTGCCGGCTGCCGTCGATATGCGAACGGAACTCGACGCCGTCCTCTTTTATCTTATTTATATTGGCGAGCGAAAAGACTTGAAAACCGCCGCTGTCCGTCAGGATCGGATGATCCCAGCCCATAAAGCGGTGCAGCCCGCCCGCCTCTTCGACGATATCCTCGCCAGGACGCATATGGAGATGATAGGTATTGCCGAGAATTATCTGCGCGCCCAGCCCCTCCAGCTCGGGCGGCGTCATCGCCTTGACGGTGGCCTGCGTCCCCACCGGCATAAAGACCGGCGTCTTTATCACTCCGTGCGGCGTCGTAAACTCCCCGGCGCGCGCGCCGGTCTCCGGACACTGCGCCGTCAGCTTATATTCAAACATCCTATCTACCTGCCCCATCCGAATATTCTTTCGCCGTTCTCCTTAACCGCCAACGCGAACTCCTCAAGCGGAAGCCCCATGAGCATCGAAAGATACTCATAGACCGAACGTACATGCCACGGCTCGTTCTGCCTGCCGCGGAAGCCCTGCGGCGCGAGATAGGGCGAATCTGTCTCGCAGAGGATGCGGTCCAGCGGCACCGTCATCGCGATCTCGCGCAGCGCCTGGTTCTTCGGGTAGGTGACGGGACCGGCGAAGGAGATGTAAAAGCCGAGCTCGAGCGCCGCCTTCGCGTCCTCCGCGCGGCCGGAGAAACAGTGAATGACGCCGCCTACCGCATCTGCTCCCTGCTCGCGGAGCATCGCGTATACCTCGTCGTTGGCGTCGCCCTCCGCCCTGTTCTGCGCGTCGCGCACATGGATGACAATCGGTTTGCCGATCCTCTTCGCAAGCTCTATCTGCTCGGAAAATACGCGGCGCTGTATCTCGCGCGGCGAATGGTCGTAAAAATAATCAAGGCCTATCTCTCCGACGGCGCAGACCCGCTTGTCCGCGGCAATCGCCTCAAGCTCCGCGATATAAGAGGGGGAGACATTCTCCGCCTCGTGCGGATGTACGCCGGCAAGCGCGTATATCTCCGGCGAATCCGTCTGCGAGGAGGCAAGCGCCGCCGCCTCGCGGCTCGTCGCGACGTCCGCGGAGGCGAACACCATGCGCCGCACATCGTTATCGGCGGCGTGCGTAAAAACCTCCGCCAGACCGTCGGGGTAGTATTCTCTATTCAAATGACAATGCGTATCCACCAAAAACATCATAAATTCCTCTCAAAGCAAAAGATAAACCACAGCCCGACTATTATACAATAAAAGAGGGAGCTGCCGCTGCGCCTTCGGCAGATCGCGGCACGGGTACAAAAAACTTCGCCGCCTGTTTTTACACCATTTTAACAATACAAGACCGCCGCGCCGGCATCCCGCATACAGGCGCCGCCAAAGGGGCGCGCCACGCGGCAGCCCCGTTACACAACTTTTACCATTCAGAGGCAGAGGGCTTTACATTCTATTTATATAATCCAAACAGTAAAATCAGCTTTTAGGGAGGGTGTCTATGAACAAGGTCTATGTGCTCGACACGAATGTGATGATCCAGTCGCCGCTGGCTCTCCTGTCTTTTGAAGAGAACGACGTGGTGCTGCCGATCGTCTGTCTGGAGGAGCTCGACAGGCTCAAAAGCGACGAGGGAGAACGCGGGGCCAACGCGCGGGAGACCATCCGCATCCTCGAAAAGCTGCGGCTCACGGGCAACCTGCTCGCGGGCGTGAAGCTGCCTGACGGGGGAACTCTGCGGGTGGAGGCCAATTTTGTAAATGTCACGCTCCCCGAGGGACTTCCCGAGGTAAAAAACGACAACCGCATCCTAAAGATATGCAAGGGGCTCGCGGACGGCGGAGAGCGAATCATCCTCGTCAGCAAAGATATCCTCGTGCGGCTCAAGGCGCAGATGATGGGGCTCACGGCGGAGGACTTCACCACCGAACAGTCCCCCAGACTTACCGAACAGTACACGGGACGCGCGGTAGTTTATACCGCCGACGAAAACATGAGCGGCTTCAAGAAAAAGGGGCTCCCCGTCGAAGAGGTCTACCTTATAAGAGGAGATGAGAAAACGCCCTTCCTTCCGGTGGTAAATCAGTTTGTGATCATACGCTCCGAACTCTCGGATAAAAAGACTCTGCTCGGACGCTTCAACGGAAAGTGCATCGTGCCGCTGGAGAGCCTGAAAAAAGAGCCCTTCGGCATCAAGCCGAAGAACGTCGGGCAGCGCTTCATGCAGGAGGCGCTGATGCAGGACGCCGAGACCGCGCCGCTCGTGATAATAAAGGGCCCCGCGGGGATGGCGAAGACCTTCTATTCTCTCGCGGTGGGGCTGGAAAAGATCATGAACGGCCCGGAGAGGGAGTACCGCCGGATACTGGTCACGCGCCCCAACGTGCAGTTCGATTCCGATATCGGCTTCCTGCCGGGCAGCGAGCAGGAGAAAATCGCCCCCTTCCTGCGCCCCGTCATCGACAACCTCAAGGTGCTCGTCGACCGCGACGAGAAAGAGCGTTACAAAGACGAATATGAGCTCGCGGGCAAAATAGAGGAACTTTTCGCGCGCGACTATATCGCCACAGAGGCGCTCAACTTCGTGCGCGGACGCACCATCACCAAAACATACCTGATAATCGACGAGGCGCAGAATCTCACGCCCAAACAGGCGAAGGGCATCATTACGCGCGTCGGCAAAGGCACAAAAATCGTCATGGTCGGCGACCCGGAGCAGATAGACCATCCCTTCCTCGACGAACGCACAAACGGCCTCTCCTACGCCAGCGAGAGGATGAAGGGCAGTTCCCTCTGCTTCCAGCTGTCGATGGAGCCCGACGAATGCGAACGCTCGCCGCTGGCCTTCGACGCCGCCTCCCGTATGTAAAAACGAATTAAAACCATACGAAAGCGGCAAACCCCAAACAGCGCCGCCATAAAACTCCCGCCGCCGGTTCCCACGACGGCGGCTTTACCTGCGGTTGGCAATCCGTCAGGGCAGCCTCACCACCTGACGCCATAACTTTCCGCATACCTTCTGAGATACCTTCCCGTTAAACTCACCTCGCTGCCGCATATATCCCTCGCGCCGCCCGAGGCGATGATCCGTCCGCCCTCCTCCCCGCCGCCGGGGCCCATATCGACGATAAAATCCGCGTTGGCGATCATATCAAGGTCATGTTCAATGACCACGACCGTGCCCCCCGCCCCGATCAGCCGGTCAAATATCTGCAGGAGTCTGCGGATGTCCTGCGGGTGAAGCCCCGTCGTCGGCTCGTCAAAGACGAAAAGAGTCCCCCGCTGGTCACGCCCCAGCTCCGATACGAGCTTCATCCGCTGTGCCTCGCCGCCGGAGAGCGCGGAGGTCGCCTCTCCCAGCTTCAGATAACCGAGGCCAAGCCCCTCGAGCGACTCCAGCTTTTCGCGGATGAGGCCGTTATCTTTGAATACCCCGCAGGCCTCGTCCACGGAGAGGTCGAGCACATCGGCGACGCTCATCCCCTGCCACCTGACCTCAAGCGTCTCCGGCGAATACCTCCGGCCGCCGCAGTCGGGACAGACCAGATCCATATCGGGCAGATACTGGATATCAAGAGATACGATCCCCGTACCGCCGCAGGTCCCGCAGGCGCCGCTTTTCAGATTATAAGAAAAATGCCCCGCCTCCCAGCCCCTTTTTTGCGCCTCCTCCGTCGCCGCGAACAGGGCCCTCACCCCGTCCATGATGCCGGAATAGGTCGCCAGCGTCGAACGTGTATTCTGCCCCACAGGGACAGCGTCGACCATGACGACGCGGCGGATGCCGGCCGTCTCCGCCCTCACGACGTGAGAGGGCAGGGGCTGCCTCCTCACCGCCGCCCGCACCGCGGGGACTAGGCAGTCGAGAATCAGCGTCGACTTGCCGGAGCCGGAGACGCCGGTCACCGCCGTAAGCTTCCCTGTCGGAATCCGCACCGTTACATCCTTTAAAGTATAAATTTCGTCAACCTCGACGGATATCACGCCCTTATCCTTTGCCGCTTCGCCGCCTTCGCGGACCAGCAGCCTCTCCGCGCCCGAGAGATACCCGCCGATAACGGAACGGGGATCTCCTTCGACAGACGCCACCGTCCCCTCGGCGATCACCCGCCCGCCGTTTTCTCCGGCCCCCACGCCCATTTCGATCAGCCAATCGGCCTGGCGCAGAATATCTATGTCATGATCGACCACGACGAGAGAATTGCCCTGCTCCCGCAGCCTGCTGAATACATCCGTCAGCCCCTCCGCGTTTTGTGGGTGCAGGCCGATGGAGGGTTCGTCCAGCACATAAAGCACGCCCGTCGTTTCGCTGCGCAGCGTCCGCGCGAGCTGCACGCGCTGCAGCTCGCCCGTTGACAAAGTGCCGCCTCCTCGGTCGAGCGACAGATAAGAGAGACCCAGGGCAAGCAGCGGCGCGATCCCCTCGGCCAGCTCCCCCATGAGCTTCCGCGCCATCGGGCGCATCACCTCCGGCAGCGTCTCCGGCACGGAACCCGCGTAAGCCTCCAAAGCGGCGAGGGAAAGAGCCGAGACCTCGGCGATATTTTTCCCCGCGAGAAGCGTCGTGAGAAGCTTCGGCGCGAAACGGCCGCCGTGGCAGCTCCGGCAGATCCCGATATGATAAAACTGCTCCGCGAGCCTCGTCCTGATCTTTTCGCTCTCCGTGCCGTTATAGGCGTGCGCCACCGCATCCGCCGCGTTCAGATACTGCGCCTTCATCTCGTAGACCTTGCCCGCGCCGGTCATTACGGAGACCGGAGTCTTACAGCTCATCTTCCCATGAAGGACAAAATCCTTCTGCTCCTCCGTCAAATCCTTAAAGGGGATATCAATGGGAATACCGATCGCCTCCGCCGTGGGAACATAAAAAAATGAACCCGGAACCCGCCAGCCGGCGACCGCCCCCTCGTTGATACTCTTATTGGGATCGGCGATAAGCCTGCTCTCATCGATCTCCTCCACGACGCCGGTGCCGCGGCATTCGGGGCAGGCACCCAGCGAATTGAAGGCAAAATCCTCGGCGGAAAAGGGGGCGAACTCCACGCCGCACTCCGGACATACGCTCCTTCCCAGCCGCGCCGTATCAAGAGAGGGGGGAAGCCTGTGCCCGTTCGGGCAAAGATGTGAGCCCAGCCGCGAAAACGAGAGGCGCAGAATATTGAGAAGCTCGCTCATCGTTCCCAGCGTGCTCCTGATACCGGGAACGACTGGGCGCTGGCGCAGCGCCACGGCGCTCGGCAGATAACGGATACGCTCCACGTCGGGGCGCGCCGACTGCCCGATGCGGCGGCGCGTGTACGTAGACAGCGCCTGCAAATACCGCCGCGCCCCCTCCGCGTAAAGGACATCCGTCGCGAGCGTGCTCTTTCCCGAACCGGAGACGCCGCAGACCGCTACAAAACGGTTCAGCGGGATATCCACGTCAATATCCTTTAAATTGTTTGCCCTCGCCCCGCGCACCTCTATATGTGTGGGAGCCGTATTCTCTCTTTTCATATCCTTTTACCTCTTTACCTGTTATCTCTTACGCGAACCGCAGCGCCGTTCACTATCTCTGATTTATGATTATCTTCCCGGCAGACAGCCGCCGCGATACATCTATTATAAAGTGTGAAAAGACAATCAAATGCGCGGAAAATCTGCGCACAATACGCTTTTCCATACCGGGAGGAGGAAGCGGGCAAGAAAGCCGCCGATACAAACAAAGACGTGAGCCACACCAGCCTCCGCGTCCCCCGCGTCCCGTAAGGCAAAAACACAAAACCCCATGCCGCTGGATTCCGGGTCAAGCCCGGCATGACTGAACAAAGATAAATCACCATTTATCTCTTTTCCCACCCGAAGGAAATCGGCGTTTAGACGTGTCGATGACGACGCGAAATAAGGCCGGAAAACCGCAGGCGCACTTTCGTGCGTCGAGGATTTTCCGACCTTGTTGAGCTAAGTCAGCGGCGCGTATAAACGCCGATTTTAGCCGATTTACGTGAAAAGAGTACCCGGTTCGGGTACTATCGCTCAAGAATAATCCGTATTAATATGCTACACAGGACGGTTTACACACCGGCACGCCGCGGCTTCAATATATCAGGATGAAAAGGAGAGACAGCAAAATGTAGAAAAAAACGCGCAAACGGCAAAATCAAACTATGATCATCCCCCGGAAAAGTAATCATCGGTTACTTTATCTTCTAGCCACGCTCTTATTTATACTCGCCGCCGCGCTCGCGGCCCCCATGACGGCGCGGGCGGCGGGGACGGAACCAGCCACAAAAGACAACGTATATCAGATAGGGACGGCCGACGAGCTCATCTGGTTCCGCGACAGCGTCAACAGTGGAGATATCCCCGCCTCTTCCGACGCAAAGCTCACGTCGGACATCGTCCTCAGCGGCGAGTGGGGGCCGATCGGCAAATATACCGATAAGACCCCGAACGGCTACACCGGGACCTTCAACGGCGGCGGCTTCACGGTGAGCGGATATGAGATAACCTCCGCAAGCCTCGTCGTCGTACCAAAAATCTACAGAGACACAGACAGCAAGGCCGCCGGATTTTTCGGATACATCGGCGCGGATGGCAAGGTTATCAACCTTACCCTGGACGGGGAGATTGACATTACGTCTACGGGTGAAGACCATGAACAACTCTGTGTGGGCGGCTTCGCGGGATACAATATGGGCACGCTGCGAAACTGCACGAACACGAGCGGCGTAAAGACTCTCTATACGTGCGCCAAACCTAACACGGACGTAAACAGCCACACAGGCGGCGTCATCGGCTACAATATGAACGGGACGCTGGCAAACTGCGTCAACAACGGCAGGGTCGATGCCTCCGGTTACTACTGCCTCACTGGCGGCATCGCTGCAACTGCGGACGGCAGTTCTGTAATATCGGGCTGCGTCAATACCAATTCTGTCTGCTCGGCTGCCGGTGGAGAATTTCCTTCAGAACAGTTCGCCGGTGGGATCACCGGACGCAACCCATTTAACGGCGCTAATGTTAAACTGTCAAACTGCGTCAACTCCGGAGAGATAACGGCGACAGGTACAATAAACAACTTTGCCGGCGGCATATCGGCGCGTGACAACACCGGCATAATAGCGAACTGCACAAACACCGGCGATGTCACAGCTTCGGGCAACAATGCAAGAAACTATGCAGGCGGAATCGTCGGATACAGTGAGTATTCAAAAATGTCAGACTGCGTTAGCAGCGGTACAATCACCGCGGACGGGACTATACCTTTGGCTGGTGGAATCACAGGAAAAACTTCAGACCTTACAACGAGAAACTGCGGCTGGATGGGAGCCGATAAGGGCACCGGCGACGATAATAGCACATCGTTGGACATCCATAAGATCTCCGGAGAGACCGGCGTCGTCACGACCCTGACCGCCACGCTTGACAAGAGCCTCATATCTGTCGGCGAGCAGGGAACGATCACGCTGAAGACGCTGCTGGATAACGCCGGCTTCGCCGCCCATGTGACAAATGTAAAAGCGGCGGCCTCCGACAACAGCGTTCTTAAAGTTGAAGAGACGACCGGCAGCGCGGTGGCCTTCACCGCCGCAGGCAGAGGCGAAAGCACGATAACGGTCACCGCGACGCTCACGCCGACAGACTTCGGCGGCGGCAAAGCCTCCGCTAAAAACGTGACCTTCACCTTTTATATCGAAGTGCGGGATGACGCCCCCAAGCCGATATCCGTCGAAAATGTGACCCTTTCCAGCCGCGACCTCACGCTGAACGTCGGCGAAAGCGCGCAGCTCACGGCGACGGTGTCCCCAATCAACGCGACGGATAAGAGCGTCACGTGGTCAAGCAGCGCGCCGGAAACCGTCTCCACAGATCAGTCCGGCAAACTTACGGCGCTCAAGGCCGGAAAAGCGACGGTCACCGTCACCACAAACAACGGCGGTGAAACCGACTCCTGCGCCGTAACGGTGAACTCTCCCGCAAAGCCACAGCCCAAACAGCCGGACGTCGACAACTCCGTGGAGATATCAAAGGACATAGACATATCGGAGACCCCGGCGGTATATGACAACATGGAAGCCGCGGCAAAGGATATCTCCTCGGATATCAAAGCGGAGGAGCTTGAGGTATCCGATGGCTCCGTCTCTCTGAAGGATACCAGGGCGAAGGAGATCATTAAGGCGAACCTTGAAGATGGCGCGGCGCTCGAATCCATCCTCACGCTGCCGCTGTTCTCCGTAAGGACGGAGAAAGGAAAAACGGCTGTCTCCGCCTGGGTGGTAAAGGGCTCCGACCTGCTCTCCGATACGATAGAAAAGGTGGACGTGCGCAAAATCGTCTCCACCACAGAGATGCTCAAATTCCGGTATAAAGCCTCCGGCTTTACGGACGGCAGCTTCACCGTGCTCGGCATGGACGGAAAGCTCGCCGCGGGAGCGGTGGATAAGGACAAAAAATACCAACTGCTGCTCTTCATCGCCGACGGCGGCAAATATGACCTGAATGACGCGGTCGGAGTGATAACCGACCCGGCGGCCATCGTAAAGACCGGCGGCGCCCCGGCGCCGAAGCCCTCCGGCGGTTCGTCGGGCGGATGCAGCGCGGGATTCGGCGCGCTCGCCCTGCTGGCGCTCGTACCGCCGGCGCTGAAAAAGAAAAGGTAAGGGATAGGCGGGAGTGCGCGGTATTTCACTCCCGCCTTTTTATCGTCCGCCGGTCACAGGTGGATTAAGTGATAAATT
>NZ_JAJBUX010000003.1 GCF_020860125.1 Cloacibacillus sp.
GCCGTTCTCCTTTAACACGGAGACGGCGTTTTCATAGGCTGTCCGGTTATGCTCAAACAGGTCGATCATGACGTCGTTTCCTCTCCCAACACTGCAAAACTTCCCTTTTAGGTTCCTGTACGGATGCGGCTGCTGCCTTTATTAAAATTGGCATATCACAGACTTTGTCTTATTTAGATATTGCAGAGAGATAAAAATTGAATTATTTGAAACTATTTAGTTGCGGCTAAAAAAGTGTACCTTTTTATCCGGATAGTTATTGACTTTTATATGGATTCGTTGTATTAATATTGAGACGCAGGATGAGGGAATTTGGCTTTTTTAGGGAGATAATATTGAATATTTGAGTGTGGCGAAAAAGGTACGCCTTTTTCGCCACGTTTCTATTTTTTAGCAGTTGGAAGCCCAGCGTTTGAATGTCATATGGTTGATTTTTAGGCGCCGCGCGGCTGATCTGGCGGAGATTTCTCCGTTTTCCCAGGCGGCCTTGACCGCCGCGAACTCCGGCGGATGGTCCTTTGGGCGGCGTCCGAGGTTGGCGCCCCGCGCTCTCGCCGCTGCGATTCCTTCGGCCTGCCGCTGCCGGATAAATTTACGCTCTGTCTCCGCCACGTAGCTGAGCAGCTGCAGTACGATGTCGGCGATCAGGACGCCGGTGAGGTCGCGGTTCTGCCGCGTATCCAGGAGCGGCATGTCCAGAACGACGATCGCGGCCTCTTTTTCTTTCGTCAGTATTCGCCACTGTTCCAATATTTCATGATAATTGCGTCCCAGCCGGTCGATGCTTTTGATTATCAGAATGTCTCCCCGTTTCAGTTTTTTCATCAGCTTCTTGTAGCCCTGCCGCTCAAAATCCTTGCCCGACTGCTTGTCCAAGATGATGTTTTCTGCGGGCACTCCGTATTCCAGCATCGCCGTCCGCTGTCTCTCCTCGTTTTGCTCCTTTGATGAGACCCGTATGTATGCGTATTGATTTCCCATCCGCCACTCCTCCGATAAATAAATAGTTCTGCGTTATTTTTTGACTTTACAAGGGAGAAAGTCTTTCACACACTATCATGTCAGCATTACTTTGTGTTTGTCTTTCTGGGGCATGCTTCTACCAATGACCGGTGGTTTTTAAAAGGGTGATTTTCCTGTTTCTTGGTTAAAATGGCAGTTGGTAATGCCTTTTAGTAATACGCGCTTTATTTCCGATTTTATATTATTTAAGAAAATATGACGGCCATATGGCCCTCTTATATGTGCCTGTCGGTGTGCGGCAATCTAATAAAATTAGGAGCAATATCTTCGCGGTACGTTGAATCTTTTTGACTTGACACAAGAAAAAATAATGCTATATTGTTTTTATTTCCTAATATGAAAATTTTCATGTTGGGAAAATAAAAGGAGCGGTCTTATGCACTTTGGAGAGACGATAAAATGCCACAGAAAAGAGAACGGCTGGACCCTCAAAGAGCTTTCTGAGAGATGTGGGTTGTCGGTGGCGCAGCTTTCAAAGCTGGAGAATGAAAAATCCAGCGCGAGTATCGAAAGCCTGCGAAAACTGGCTAACGTCTTTCGGATACCTCTTTCGTCTATCACTCTAACGGAGTCGGAGCAAAAGCTGAGTCCGGTGCTGGACGGCGAAGGGTTTATCGTCAGGTGGTGCAGAAGGGGGGATGATAATGTCACTGTAAGGTATTTGACGCTCAACAGGGAGGCCAGGATGCAGCCGATGATCGTTACGATCCCGGCCGGTATGGATACCGGTGCCTCAAAATCCCATCCCGGCGACGAGTTTTTTTACGTGCTGGATGGCAGGGTGCGTTTCTTTTACGGAGATGAGGCCTTTGATGTGAAAAGGGGCGATTTTATATATTATAACGGTCTTTTTCAGCACCATTGGCAGAATCTGTCCGATACTGAGGCACGTATCATGACCTGTAACGACCCGCCAGTAATGTAGCAGAAAATATGAGAGGACGCGATTTGTCTTATGTGTACCGATAGGATCAACGAATATATGGAAAAAATCGCGCTGGACGCCCCCGTGTTGCCGGAATATCTGGCGAGCGCGGTCGCCGGAGCGATAAAAGACAGGGCTTTGCTTTTTTATTTCACCTGGAAGACGCTGCAGGATATGCACCCCGAGATAGACGCTGACGCCGTGATGGCGGAGGCCTCGCGCAGGCTTGGCGAGTATAAGGCGCCGAATCTCGGGAAGGTAGAAGACGCGGAAGAGGCGGTGCTGAATCAGACCTCCAAAGCGGGAATGCTTGCCTTTGATCAGGAGATAACCAAGCTTACGCCGGAGGAGTCGATAAAGGTCATACGCCGCTGCCCCCATATTGAAGCCTTTGAAGAGCTGGGATGCTCCAGGGAGGAGCGGATAAAGCTCTGCACCAAGCTGCTTATGCCCCTTGACTTCGCGCTTCTGGCCCCCTACGAAAAGGTCCGCCTTGAATTCCCCAAAAACCTTGCCGCGGACGATGTCTGTGTAATGTGTACCAAGACCGCTGAATAACAATTACCCTTTGGAGGTTTTTTTGCTATGTATTTGGCAGCTATTCTTATATATCTTTTTGCGCTTCTCGCCGTCGGGGCCTGGCTCGCCAGAAGAGTCAAGGACTCGAAGAGCTTTCTGGTCGCCGACAGGGCGCTCCCGTGGTATGTCAGCACCGGTACGATCGTCGCCACCTTTATGGGCGCCGGTTCGCTCATCGGCGCGGCGGGGCTGGCCTACAAAGTCGGCCTCTCCGCGATGTGGATGGACATCGGCGGCATTCTGGCAATTGTGGCGCTGGCCTTTATCGCCGGACGTATCCGCCGTTTTGAGGGGCTGACCACTCCCGAGATACTCGGCGTCCGCTTCAACGAACCGACCCGCCTCGTGGCCACGCTGATCATTATCGCGGCGGAGACGGCGATCGTCGGTTATCAGATACGCGCGGGCGCCTATGTTCTCAAACTCGTCGCCGGCGTCGAGAGCGGCACGGGGATGATCATCACGGCGGCCTTTATCATCGGTTATACCATGTTTGCGGGGATGCTCTCCGTGGCCTATACTGACCTTATTCAGGGTGTGACGATCATCCTGGCGCTTCTCATCGGCGCGCCCTACGTGATCGAGGCCGCCGGCGGAATGTCAACGGTGGCCGCCACGCTGCCTCCCGAGAGGCTCAGCCTTCTTGGCAGTTCGTTCCGCGACGCAATGAAGGTGCTCTTCCCGACCTTCTGTCTCGTCTTCGTCATGCAGCCGATATGGCAGCGCATCTTCTCCTGCAGGGATGAGAAGACATGCCGTATCGCCGTTTCGGCCAGCGTTCCCGCGCTGATATTCCTCGTGGCGATACTGGCCTTTACAGCGACGATCGGCGCCGTGGTCCTGCCCAACCTGGAGGACGGCGGCACGGTGATCATCGCGCTGGCGGCCCACACGCTGCCCCCGGCGATCGGCGTGATCATGCTCTGCGCCGCCGTGGCGGTGATCGTCTCCACGGGAGACTCGATGCTGCTATCCGCCTCCTCGAACATCATCAACGACATCTATCTGCGCTATATCAATCCAAAGGCGGAAGAGAAACGCATCCTTTTATATACGCGCCTCGTCGTGCTCTGCCTGGGCATCCTCGCGCTGATACAGATACAGTACTTCCCGTCGATACTGGCGATGGTCATCTACGCCTATACGATGGAGGGCGGACTGGCTCCGGCCCTTATCGCGGCCTTCTATTGGAAACGGGCCACGCCGATTGCCGGACTGGTCTGCGTACTCTCCGCGGGCGTGACGACCGTCGCTTGGGAGGCCATGGGCATGCCCTTCGGCATCGACACCTTGTTTATGACGATCCTGGTTTCCACGGCGCTGCTTATCGTCGTCAGCTATGTGACGCCGGCTCCGACAGATCAGCAGCTGAGCAGCTTTAAATAGAGATCATTTGTCGAAAGAGGGGACCCAAAATGGGAGAAAAAAAGACTGAGATCATACGTTTTGATACGCCGTGCGGGAAAGAGCTCTTTTTCCCTGTAGCCACCGTGACCGGCAGCAATCCCGGCCCGTCGGCGGTCATCACGGCCGGCGTGCACGGCTGCGAATACCCGGGGATAGTCTCCGCGATAAGACTTTTCAAGGAGCTGACGCCGGAAGATGTCAACGGCAGCGTTAAGATTGTGACCATAACGAGTACCGCGGCCTTTGAGGAGAGGAGCATGTTCGTCACTCCTTATGACAGGGTGAACCCCAACCGGGTTTTTCCGGGCAGGGCCGACGGCAGCTACAGCGAGGTGCTGACCTACAGGGCGATGGAGCTGATCGCCGGCGCCGATTATCATATGGATCTCCACGGCGGTGATATGGTGGAGGATCTCGACCCGTTCTCGATATACCACAGGGGCGATTCCAAGGAGCTTAACGATCTTTTGTATGAGATCACCCATTACTATGGCCTGCCCAATGTGGTCGTCACCGAGAAGGGCGGACTGTGGCCCGACGACGGCACCACATACGCTAACGTCTCGGAGCGGCTGCACATACCCTCGGCGATCGTTGAGGTGGGGGCGATGGGGGTGCTTGACGAACCTTCGGTGGAGAAGCACCTTTTCGGCTTGAAGAACGTCCTGCGGAAGTTCGGAACGCTGAAGGGCGAAGTTTCCCCGGTCACGCCGCCTGAGATATTTGAGAACATGGCGTGGGTATACACCGGGTAGAAGGGTATTTTCTACATGAACGTCAAGGTCGGCGATTATGTTAAAAATGGAGATACCATCGGCGTACTTGAGGATTATTTCGGTAATTACCTGGAGACCGTGGCCTCTCCCGTGGACGGCAAAGCCCTCTTCCTTACTGGAAATCCGGCGATGAAGGAGCACGGTCTCGTCGCGGGGATCGGCGTATCGGAGAAATAGGGTAATCGTAATATTGAGATAAAGAGGAGAGGGTCGCTGTTTCACCGCGTCCCTCTCCTCTTTTATCTATTACTGATGTCTCCCTGCCGTTGGCGTTTCCGTCCCAGCCTAGAGAGTCTTTTTCCAGCGCGGCCCCTGCGGGGTGTCCTCGATCACGATCCCTTTGGCCGCGAGCAGATCGCGGATCTCGTCGGAGCGTTTGAAGTTTTTCGCTTTGCGCGCCTCGGTGCGCTCCGCCAAGAGCGCGTCGATCTCGGCGTCGCCGTCCTCCTCCAGCTTTTCTTCAGAAAGGTAGCCAAGTATTTCATCGGTTCTCTCGAAGAAGGCCTTCGCCTCGGTCAGCGCCTCTTTGTCTATCTCCTGATGTTCGGTCAGGTGGACGTTGATCGCGCGCACCATCTCAAAGATACAGCCGACGGCCCCCGCGGTGTTGAAATCGTCGTCCATCGCGGCGGTGAAACCCTCTTCCGCGGCCTTTACCGCCGCGCGCAGAGTCTCGTCGGCCTCGCCGGCAGCCCTGTTGTCGAGCGCGAAGAGCATGTCCGCGTAGCAGTTATGGAGCCTCTCGAGCGCCGCCTTTGCCTGTTCGAGCCCCTCCTGTGAGAAGTTGAGCGGCGAACGGTAATGGACGCTCATAAGGAAGAAACGCAGCACCAACGGGTTGACCTTCTGGCGCACGTCGCGAACGGTGAGGAAGTTGCCAAGCGACTTTGACATCTTCTCCTTGTCGATGAGCAGATAGGCGTTGTGGAGCCAATACCTGACAAACTGGGCCTCGTTGGCGCACTCGGACTGCGCAATCTCGTTTTCATGGTGGGGGAAGATGAGGTCGCTGCCGCCGCCGTGGATGTCTATCGTCTTGCCGAGATACTTAGTCGACATCGCGCTGCATTCGATATGCCAGCCGGGGCGGCCTGGGCCCCAGGGACTCTCCCATGCCGGTTCTCCTGGCTTCGCAGCCTTCCAGAGCGCGAAGTCGAGCGGCTGCTGTTTGCGTTCGTCGACGTCGATGCGCGCCCCGGAGAGCAGCTCGTCGATGCTCTGCTTGGAGAGTTTGCCGTACTCATTGAAGCTCGCAACGTTGAAGTAGACGTCGCCATCGACCTCATAAGCATGCCCCTTTTCGATGAGCGTCTCGATGATCTCTATGATCGCCGCGATCTCGTGCGTGGCGCGCGGGTTGACCGTCGCGCGGCGGATGCCGAGGGCGTCGGCGTCCTTGTAGTATTCGGCGATGAAGCGTTCGGCGAGTTCGGCGACCGTGATGCCGTCCTCGTTGGCGCGCTTTATCATCTTATCGTCGATGTCGGTGAAGTTCTGTACATACTTTACCTCGTAGCCGAGACTTTCGAGATAACGCCTGAAGACGTCGAACATCACGAAGGGTCTCGCGTTCCCTATATGGAAAAAATTATAGACCGTCGGTCCGCAGACGTAGAAACGGACCCTGCCCTCTTCGAGCGGGACAAATTTTTCCTTTGTTCTGGTTAAATCGTTATATACTGCCAATGCCACCTTTAAGCACCTCCGCGTTACTTCTTACACATTATTGTGATATCCTATACCATGTGGTGGCGTACTGCAATCACAGAAAGGATTAAATTTTTGAATAAAGATGAATTGATAAAATTTGTAAAGGGTTTTCCCGACAAGCCCGGCGTCTACCTCATGCGCGACGGCCATGGGGAGATCATATATATCGGCAAGGCAAAATCCCTTAAGAAGAGGGTCTCATCCTACTTTCGCCACAGCAACTTCGCCTCGCCGCGGCTGCGCAAGCTCGTCGCGACGATACGCGATATCTCGACGATGCGCACCGAGAGCGAGATAGAGGCGCTGATACTGGAAAACAGGCTTATAAAGCTCTATCAGCCCTTTTTTAACGTGGACCTCAAGATGAATGAGCGTTACGCCTACATAAAGATAACCGTGGAGAAGTACCCGCGTATCGTGGTCACGCGCATCAAGCTCGACGACGGGGCGGTCTATATCGGCCCCTATGTCCGCGTGCAGGAGGTGCGCGCCCTGCTGCGGCTCGTGGAGCGCTATCTGCCTCTGCGCTCGTGCAAGAGCGAATTAGCGCGTCCGGTGAACGGCAGGCCCTGTATGAAGTACTCTCTGGGCCGCTGTCTCGCGCCCTGCTGCGGCCTCTGTTCGGAGCACGAGTACCGCGACCGCGTCGCCGACGTTGTGCTGCTTTTGCAGGGGCAGGGGGCGGAGCTTATCGAAAGGCTGCGCCGCCGCATGGACAGGGCGGCGCGCGAGATGCGCTTTGAGGAGGCGGCGCACCTGCGCGATACGATCCGCGCGATATGGCGCGTCAGCCGTCAGCAGCATACGATGCCGGATATCCCCTCGGGGCAGGATAATTTCTTCGAGGTGCTGAACGCGATGCAAAAGGCCTTTGAGCTGCCGATCCTCCCCTGGCGTATTGACGGCTTTGATATTTCGCACAGCGCGGGGGAGTACACCGTCGGCGTCGCCGTGGTCTTTGAGCAGGGATATCCGAACCCCTCGCTGTACAGAAAGTTTAATATCAAAACGGTGGAGGGGATCGACGACTTCCGTTCGATGCGGGAGACGCTGACGCGCCGCTACAGCCGCTGCCTCGAAGGGCAGGAGCCGCTGCCGCAGCTGATTCTGATCGACGGCGGACCCGTGCAGCTTGACTTTGCGATGCAGGCCCTGGACGGCCTCGGCATCCACAACATCCCGATAATTTCGCTTGCGAAAGAGTTCGAGGAGGTCTATCTTCCAAACCGCAAGGAGCCGATACGTCTGGACCACACCGACCCGGTGCTGCGTCTGCTCCAGCATGTGCGCGACGAGTCGCACCGTTTCGCGATAACCTCGCACCGGACGCGGCGCGCCCAGAGCTTCAAACGGAGCAAAATAGAAGAGGTCTCCGGCATCGGCAAGGCGAAAGCCGCGATGCTCATCACGAAGTTTGGCAGCGTGAGGGCGATACGGGATCTCCCCGCCGAGGAGCTGGCCGCCGCGCCGGGAATCGGACCGGCGCTGGCTAAGAGGATACTGGCAAAGCTGAACGAAGACGGCGATGATAATATAAATAACATGCAGGGGGAGGAAACTGCGGATGCCGCTGCCAAAGAGCAAAATTGACGAATATTATATGAACTGTGCGCTGGAGCTGGCGCGCAACGGACGCCGGTGCAGCCCCAACCCGCGCGTCGGCTGCGTCGTCGTGCGCGGCGGCGAGATAATCGGGCGCGGCTGGCACGATATATGCGGCGGCCCGCACGCAGAGGTGGAGGCGGTCCGCGACGCGGGCGGAGACATCGCGGAGGCGGAGGTCTATGTGACGCTCGAACCCTGCTCGCATTACGGCAAAACGCCGCCCTGTGCCGATATGCTCGTGGAGCACAGGCCAAAGCACGTCGTTGCGGGGATGACCGACCCGAATCCGCGGGTCGCTGGCCGTGGGCTGGAGAAGCTCAGGGCCGCCGGTATCGAGGTGAAGAGCGGCGTACTTGAGAACGAGTGCAAATGGATGAACAGAGGCTTTATCAGACGTATGTCGCAGGGCCGTCCGTGGGTGACGGTGAAGTGCGCCGCCTCGCTTGACGGCAGGGTGGCGCTGGCAAACGGAGAGAGCCGGTGGGTAACGGGGACGGAGGCCCGCGTCTGCGTACACCGGATGCGGGCGGAGAATGACGCCGTGCTTACGGGCGTGGGCACGGTCATCGCCGACGACCCGCTGCTTACGGTGCGCGACGCGCCGGGAGAGACGCCGCTGCGCGTGATCCTTGACCGTGAGCTGCGCACGCCGCCGGAGTCAAAGATACTGGCAGGCAGCGTGGTGATCTTCACGACGGAGGCCGCGCCGGAGGAGAGGATTCACGCTCTCACCGCGGCGGGAGCCGTCGTGGTGAGCATATCGAATGGCGTGCCCTTCCTCGGCGAAGCGCTGAAAAGGCTCTGCGCGATGAATGTGAACTATCTGATGGTCGAGGCGGGATCGGGCGTTACCTCCGCCTTCATAAAAGAGGGGCTCTGCGACGAACTGACGTTGTTCCTCGCGCCAAAGCTCATGGGGCGCGGCCTCTCATATACGGACGGGCTGGAGTTTTCCTCAATGGCGGAGGTTCCGCGGCTGAGGGAGATAAAATATACAAATTGCGGAGAAGATCTGCTGATAAGGGGTGTTTTTGAATGTTCACCGGACTTATAGAGACGATCGGCACGGTTGTTTCGGTCATGCCGTCGGGCGAGGTGGTGGAGCTGACGGTCCAGGCTCCAGCGATCGCCTCCGAGCTGAGGCTCGGCGATTCTGTATCGCTCTCGGGCGCCTGCAACACCGTGACCTTCTTCGACGCCAATTCGTTTAAGGTGCAGATGATGCCGGAGACGCAGGCCCGCACCAAGCTGGGGCGCCTGAAGACTGGCTCTCCCGTCAACCTTGAGCGCGCGATGCGGCTGGACTCGCGGCTGGACGGGCATCTCGTCGCGGGCCATGTGGACGGTATGGCGAACGTCTCCAAAATAGAGTCGCTGGATAAGACAAAAAAGATATACTTCTCCGCGCCGGAGGAGATACTCGCGGGGATCGTGGAGAAGGGCTCCGTCACGATAGACGGCGTGAGCCTCACCGTGATCGACGCCGAGAGGGATTTCTTCTCCGTCGGCGTGATCCCGACGACTCTCGCGGAGACGACGCTCAAAGATCTGAAGGCGGGCGACGTCGTTAACATTGAGACCGATATGATCGGCAAGTATATAAAAAAATACCTGGAGGCGGCATTCCGTGAAAAAAACGGCGGCGAAAAGATGAAAAATTCGCTGACTTGGGATAAACTTACTGAGTATGGCTGGAACTGACGGAGTTGTCTCCGACATTGGAGGGGAAAAGATGTTCAATACGATAGAAGAAGCGATCGCCGACATTCAGGCGGGCAGGATGGTGGTCGTCGTCGACGACGAAAACCGCGAGAACGAGGGAGACCTCGTGATGGCGGCGGACCACTGTCGAACGGAAGATATAAATTACATGATAAACAAGGCGCGCGGGCTTGTCTGCGTGCCGCTGTCTTGTCAGCAGGCACAGTGGCTCGAACTCATGCCTATGGTCGAACACAACACGGACGCGCACGGTACGGCCTTCACCGTCTCCGTAGACCACCTGAGGGGCACGACGACCGGCATCTCGGCGGAGGAGCGCGCCTTCACGGCTCGCTCGCTTGCGCAGCCGGAGTCGCTGGCGGGGGATTTCCGCCGCCCTGGGCATATATTCCCGCTTATCGCGCGTCCCGGAGGCGTTTTGCAGCGCGCCGGGCACACGGAGGCGGCGGTGGATCTCACGCGTCTCGCGGGGCTTCATCCCGCCGGCGTCATCTGCGAGATAATGAACGACGACGGCAGCATGGCGCGTCTGCCGCAGCTTGTGGAGTTCGCGAAAAAAGAGGGGCTGAAGATAGTCTCGGTGGAGGAGCTCATCCGCTACCGCGTCATCCGCGAGAAATTCGTTAAAAAAGAGGTCGCCGTCCATATGCCAACGCAGTGGGGGGACTTTACCTGCCACGTATATACGAGCCCCTATGGAGATAACCCCGGAGCAGTCCATCTGGCGCTTGTGAAGGGGGACCTCTCCGGCGACGAGCCGGTGCTCACGCGGGTCCATTCGGAGTGCTTCACGGGAGACCTGCTCGGCTCGCTGCGCTGCGACTGCGGTCCGCAGCTGCATACCGCGATGTCGATGATCGAGAGGGAGGGGCGCGGCGTGCTGCTCTATCTGCGCCAGGAGGGACGCGGCATCGGCCTGCTCGCGAAGCTCAAGGCATACGACCTTCAGGACAAGGGACTCGACACCGTCGAGGCGAATCTTGCCCTCGGCTTCGCGCCCGACCAGCGCGACTATGGCGTCGGGGCGCAGATACTGGCCGATCTGGGGCTTAAAAAGCTGCGTCTGATGACGAACAACCCCGTCAAGATAACGGGACTCGCGGGCTACGGCCTTGAGATCACAGAGCGCGTGCCGATAGAGATCGCGCCGAACCCCTACAATGAACGCTATATGAACACGAAGATCTGCAAGATGGGGCACATGCTCAACAACGAACGGGAGTACGGCTGCAAAGACTGCGCCATGCACAAGTGATCCGCCGCCCACCGGCTGGCGGGGAAATTAATAAAATTTTAATAAAAATATTTTTTACGGGAGGAATTTTTAATGCGCATCATTCAGGGAGATATGATTGGCAGCGGTCTGCGGTTTGCGATAATCGGCTCACGTTTCAACGAACTGATCACCTCGAAGCTGATCGACGGAGCCAAGGACGCGCTTACGCGCCACGGGGTAAGCTATCAGGATATAGACCTCTATTGGACCCCAGGCGCCTGGGAGCAGCCGGTAGTGGCGAAGGAGATCGCGCTTCTCGGCAAATATGACGCTATTATCACGCTCGGCGCCGTTATCCGCGGCGACACCACCCATCACGAATATGTGGCGGGTGAGGCGGCGAAGGGGCTCGCCCATGTCGGGCTTGAACACCGCGTGCCGGTGGCCTTCGGCATCCTCACCTGCGATAACCTCGAGCAGGCTCTCATGCGCTCCGGCAGCAAGGCGGGCAACAAGGGAGCCGAGGCGGCGCTGGCCGCCCTTGAGACGGCGAAGCTGATGAGCGAGATACGCGGAATGGGGGAGGCGCGGGATTAATGCTTGATACGAAATGGGTCCGCGAACACTATGACGAACTGGCGGAGATGCTTGCTTCGCGCAATAACGCCTTTCCGCTCGACCGTTACAAGGAGCTTGACGAGGAGCGCCGCAAGGTACTTCTTGAGGTAGAGAAGCTCAAGGAGCGCCGCAACGCCGGCTCCAAAGAGGTCGGCGTCAAGAAAAAGGCCGGCGAGGATACCGAGGCTCTGCAGAATGAGATCCGCGAGCTCGGCGAAGAGATAAAGAAGTTCGACGACAAGGCGAACGAGATAGAGAGCGAACTTGACGAGCTCGCGCTGCGTATCCCGAACCGCCCGCACGCGAGCGTGCCTAAGGGCAAAGACGAGAACGACAATATAGAGATGCGCCGCTGGGGAACTCCGCGCGAATTCGACTTCGAGCCGAAGCCGCACTGGGATCTCGGCGAGGCGCTGGGGATCATGGACTTCGACCGCGGCGTTAAGATCGCCGAGAGCCGCTTCACGGTGCTCAAGGGCGCAGGAGCGCGTCTCGAACGCGGACTGATGGACTTTATGCTCGACCTGCACACGACGCAGCACGGTTTCACCGAGGTCGCGCCGCCTGCGCTCGTCAACTCAAAGACGATGACCGGCACGGGGCAGCTTCCGAAGTTTGCCGACGACCTTTACCGCTGTCTCAACGACGACCTTTGGCTTATCCCAACCGCCGAGGTTCCACTGATGAACCTGCACTCGGGAGAGACCTTCAAGGAGTCCGACCTGCCGAAATACTTCTGCGCCTTCACGCCCTGCTTCCGCCGCGAGGCGGGCAGCTACGGCCGCGATATGCGCGGGATGCTGCGTCAGCACCAGTTCGACAAAGTCGAGATGGTGAAGCTATCGACGCCTGAGAAGAGCTACGACGAGCTGGAGCACATGACGAACTGCGCGGAAAAGGTCCTGCAGCTTCTCGGCATTCCCTATCGCGTGATCGTCCTCTGCACCGGCGATATGGGCTTCGGCGCCGCCAAGACCTATGACATCGAGGTATGGCTGCCCTCGCAGAATACCTACCGCGAGATCAGCTCCTGCAGCAACTGCGAAGACTTCCAGGCGCGCCGTATGGGAATAAAGTACAAACCGGCCGACGGCGGCAAGGCGCGCTTCATCCACACGCTGAATGGCTCCGGCCTCGCGATCGGCCGCACGCTGATCGCGCTCATGGAGAACTATCAGAACGCCGACGGTTCGATAACGATACCGGAGGTGCTGCGCCCCTATGTCGGAGGTCTTGAGAGGGTTTCACGGTAGCGTGAAAATAAAATTATCATAAAAAGGGGCCGCAAGAGAAATTTTATCTTGCGGCTTCCCTGTTTTATGATACGATATATAGAAGCACGCCGGTTATAGGGACGCCTGGTGTAATTGCCGTCTGCGGTGTGGAAAATTAGGAAAATTTATTTCTCAGTCATAATCAGTGCGGCAGGCGTACGGCGGGTTATATATAGTTTTTATTGGCTTTTTATTACGGTTATGACGGTTTTATCTTTTTATGTGACGGGAGCAGGGTTTTATTATGTTTAACAGCTCGTATGGAACGACGGTGATCATGGTCGCGATGGTCGCTTTGATCTGTATCTCGATACAGAAGTTTTTTAAAAAGTACCTTGAAAGCGACCAATACTACTATCTAAAAGATATAACGCTGGTGGGGGCGTGGGCTCTCTGCGGCATCTGGATGCCGGATGGCCCGCTGCGTATCACCGTCGCCGCCGGCGTCGCCTCGGCTTGCATCGGATTCTGTCAGCGGGCGACGAAGGGCAAAAATCTGTGTTTCCTTTATTTTCTCGTCGGCCTCGTCTTTTCTCTCTTCGGGCCGCGCATTGCCTTTATTGAATTCGCCAACGGAGAATACTATTACCTCTCGTACTTCGCCTCGGTCGCCATCAGCACCCTCTGGGTGGGGATATTCCCAATCTTCTTCCAGGAGATCGACGAAATACCGGGGCTCTGCGGCCTGCTGCTCACCGTGAGCTGGACGATGATCTCGGTCGTCATCCTCTCCTCTTCGCAGAGCCTTCACGACGCCTCGCAAATCTGTATGATCGGGCTCGTGCTGCTGCTCGTCTTCTGGAGCCGCCACATCTATGCCTACCGCCGGCTCACCGAGCCGCTCACAGGGCTTTGGGGCACGCTCTTCGCGGGGCTCTCGATCCTCGGCGTCAGCAAGGGGATAACCTTCTATACCCTCGCGCTGCTGCCGCTGGGCTTTTTCGCCCTGCCGATAACCGAGACTTCCATGGGGGTCATCAGCGCCGCCCTCTCCCCGCGCCCTACAGGAAACCTCATTCTCTACCGAAAACTCATCACGCGCGGCCATACGCACCCGGTCGCGATATATCTCGTTGTCACGGTCTGCGCCGTCCTTGGCTGCCTCGTCTCCGCGATCCAGCTCGGGATGCCGGACTTCCTCTATCTTCTGGCCGCCGTCGGCGGCATATCCGGGGTGATATGGGTGGTCTACACATTCAAATACAAGCGGGCGAAGATGAACGGCGAGTGCCGGAAGCCGGGACTCTGGGGAGTCACCGTCGACAACATCTCGCTCAACTACGCTCTTACTAAGGTTCAGCACTGGATAAAGACCGAACGTACGCCGCATATCATCGTTACCCCCGACGCGCTCGCGGCGCTGCGCAGCCGCACAGACGAAAACTACCGGCGCATAGTGCGCGGCGCGGGGCTTGTCCTGCCGGACGGCGCGGGGCTAATCGGCGCGCTTAAGCTTATCGGGACCCCTATACAGGAACGCATCCCTGGTGTAGAATTCACCGAACATCTTTGCCGCCGCGCCGCCTACGAGGGCTGGCGCGTCTGGATGCTCGGCGGAGCCCCCGGAGTAGCAGAAACGGCGGCGGAGAGACTCGCTGAGAAATTCCCCGGCCTTACGGTCTCCGGTACCTGCGACGGCTTCTTCAAACCTGAGGATACGGACGGTGTCTGCGCCGCGATACGCGGAGCGGAGACGGATATCCTTTTTGTTGGGCTCGGCGTGCCGAAACAGGAATACTGGCTTGAGGAATACCTCGGCAAGACCGGCGCTGTCGTCGGCATGGGGATCGGCGGCAGCATGGACGTCATCTCCGGCAGGCTGACGCGCGCGCCGAAGATATGGCAGAAGGTCGGCATGGAGTGGCTTTACCGCGTGATACAGGAGCCGTGGCGCTGGCGCAGGCTCACGAAGCTGCCGCTCTTCGTCTGGTATCTCGTTCTGACGTATCTGCATATCGACGGCTATAAAAATGACGATATAAAGGTCGATAAGTAGTTTATCCGTGAATTTAGCGATAAAGTGTGCTATTTTATAGTAGAAATTGAAAGGATTGATCCGTAAATGAAGATGGATAAGATAATCAAACAGGCTCAGAGAATGCAGGCGCAGATGGCGCTTGCGCAGGAGGAGCTGCAGAATGCGGTCCTTGAGGGCGCGGCGGGCGGCGGCGCCGTGAAGGCGACGGCCAACGGCCACGGCGATATCCTCTCCATCACGATAGATAAAGAGGTTGTGAATCCAGACGATGTGGAGATGCTTGAGGATCTCGTGCTTGGCGCCGTCAAAGAGGCGATCTCGAAATCGAAGGAGCTCTCAAACGACAAGATGAACTCTGTGACCGGCGGCATGGGCGGCTTACCAGGACTTATGTAGGGGCCGTAATTGTCTCTTCCAGGTCCCGTCCAGAAACTGATAAAACAGTGGAGCAAGCTGCCGGGCGTCGGTGAAAAAACGGCGCGCCGAATGGTCTTTCATCTGCTCAGGCAGGAGCCGGGGCAGATAAAAGATTTTGGAAACGCGATCATCGCGCTGACGGAGAACATCCGCCGCTGCAGCGTCTGCGGCGCGATCACGGATGTCGACCCCTGTCCCATCTGTACCGATCCGATGAGGAACAGGAAGCTGCTTTGTATCGTGGAAAGCGAAGAAGACTGCGTCGCGATGGAGCAGGCGGGGATATTCAACGGCATATATCACGTTCTCGGCGGCAGGCTTTCGCCGCTCGACGACGAGGAGATACCGGAGGAGAGCATCGAACGCATGCGGCGGCGCGTCGAAGAGGGTGGAATAGAGGAGATAATCCTCGCCACCGCCCCGCGTATAGAGGGAGACCTCACGGCCTACGCGATACAGGAGGCGCTTGAGGGTCTGCCGGTGAAGATATCCCGCCTCTCCTACGGGCTTCCCGTGGGGGGCAGCATCGGTTTTGCGGACCGTGTGACGCTGCATATGGCGATGGAGTCCAGAAAGGAGATGAGCTGATTTCGTAAAAACAGTGGAGTATGTTTCGCACAATAACGGACTGAAGAAATTTTTAGAGAGGAGGAAAAGAAATGCGTCATGACATGGAACTTTCAAAAGTGATGAAAAGACTGGTTACCGCGGTGATGGTTTTTATCTGCGGCGCGGCCGGCTATCAGTTTTCTCTGCTGATACTCAAGGAAAACTGGTGGCCCTCGATGTCCCTTATCCACCCGATAGGGACCAGCGTTTTTATCGTACTGTTGTCAGCAGCTTGCGGCTTTATTCTTGCACCTTTGTTCTGGTGGGCATTAATAAAATTCGGACAGTTTTTCGAATCCAAAATACAGAATGTAAGTGTGTCGGATCTGATCGTAAGCATGATAGGGCTGATACTGGGGTTGCTTCTGGCAAACCTGATCGCGATACCCCTCGCGAAGATCCCCGGAGGTGTCGGCGTCTATATCGCCGTGCTTCTCAACGTGGCCCTCGGCTATTGGGGGCTGCGCTTCTTCGCCAAACGCGGCGACGATTTCTGGAATATGCTGACGAACATTGACCTCAAGTCGAAGCTCACGCGTTCTAAGAAAAAGGGCGTCGACGGGGTGATCGAGGATATCGTCGGGCCGCAGGCCGTTGTCTCCTATCCGAAGGTGCTCGACACCAGCGCGATAATCGACGGGCGTATTCTCGACGTCGCCCAGACGGGATTCCTGGAGGGTACGATCGTGCTGCCGCGCTTTATACTCGCGGAGCTGCAGGGGGTTGCAGATTCCACCGATTCGCTGCGCCGCACGCGCGGACGCCGCGGGCTCTCCGTCGTCACCGAGCTTCAAAAGGTAAAGGGGCTGACGATCGAGATACCGGAGATGTCGCTGCGGGATCTCGGACGCGATAAGGTCGACGAGGCGCTTGTCGTGCTCGCGCGCCAGCTGAGCGGCAAAGTCATCGCTACGGACTACAACCTTAACCAGGTGGCTCAGATAGAGGGCGTCGACGTGCTCAACGTCAACGACCTCGCGAATTCCCTGAAACCGATGCTGCTTCCTGGCGAGAAGGTCGAGATAGACATCATCCGCCTGGGCAAAGAGAATCATCAGGGCATCGGTTATCTCGACGACGGCACGATGCTCGTCGTGGAAGACGGCTACCGCCACGTCGGCGAGCGCGTGAAGGTCACGGTGACCTCCATGCTTCAGACCTCGGCTGGCAGGATGGTCTTCGGCCGCATCCATCCTTAGCTGATGGACGCTCCGCGCTGGTCATTCCTGATAGCGGCCGGGGGCTCCGGAAAAAGGCTCGGCGGCGAGCCGAAACAGTTTCGCGAACTGTTGGGGAAGCCGCTGTGGAGATGGTCATGGGCGGCTGCCGAGGGACTGCGCCGCCGCGGAGAGATAGAGGATATCGTCCTTGTGGTGCCGCGCGAATATGAGGCGGAGATACGCAGGGAGACGGAAGATATAGAGCTCACGGTGACATGCGGAGGGGCGACGCGCTCCGAATCCGTGGTCAAAGGGCTCATGAAATGCAGCGGGTCACACGTGCTTGTTCACGATGGGGCCCGCCCTTTTATAACCCCGGACCTATGCCGCCGGCTGATGGCCGCCGCGGAGGGATGCGGGGCGATACCGCTGCTGCCCTCCGTCGATTCGCTGAAGAAGATAGAGGATGAAAAGATATCCTGCGCTGACCGAAGCCTCTACTTCCGCACCCAAACGCCGCAGGCCTTTGAGCGCGCGCGGCTCATCAGAGTGATCGAAGAGGGAGGCCTTGAAGGGACCGACGAGGCCGCCGCCTGGCTCGCGGCGGGGGAGAGGCTCGCCTATGTGATGGGCGAAGAGAAGAATTTTAAGGTGACGACGCCGTTTGATTGGGAGATGGCTTGCGCTTTGACCGAAAGGGCTATTGAAAAAAGGACGGGACACGGTTATGATATCCACCAACTCGTCGAGGGGCGTCCGCTGGTAATCGCGGGCATCCGTCTTGAGGGAGAAAAATTCGGCCTGCTTGGCCATTCCGACGCAGACCTTGTGACGCATACGGTGATGGACGCGCTGCTGGGCGCGGCGGGCGAGCCGGACATCGGCACGCTCTTTCCCGCCTCGGATGAACGGTGGCGCGGCGCGGACAGTGTGACGCTGCTTCACAGCGTACTCGCGCTGCTCTCGTCGAAGGGCTGGCGCGTCGAGTGGGTGGACGTGACGCTCAACGCCCAGCGGCCTCGCATGGGACATCTCGTGCCCCGCTTCATCGAGAAGATGAACGGCGAGCTTGGCGGCGGAGAAGAGAAACGACTCTTCAATATGAAGATAAAATCGGCAGAAAACTGCGGCAGCGCTGGCAGAGGTGAGTGTATGATATGCCACGGAGTGGCGACCATCTCACGGCTCCTTCCTTTCGAGGCCGCGGTAAAAATAGATAGATAATAATTAAAAAACGGAGGCCTTTTGAAAACATGGGTGATAACAGAAAAAACAAGTTTGTTGAATATCAGGGCTTTACATTTGACGACGTGCTTCTGGTTCCGGGCTACAGCGAAGTGGTGCCGGCCAAAGTCGACGTCTCGACAAGACTGACGCCTCAGATCGACCTTAACATCCCGATATGCAGCGCCGCGATGGACACCGTCACCGAGGCGCGCCTCGCGATCGCGCTGGCGCGCGAGGGCGGCATCGGCATTATGCACCGTAACCTCCCGATCGAGAAGCAGGCAATCGAGGTTGATAAGGTAAAACGCTCAGAGTCGGGCGTCATCGTCGACCCCTTTTACCGTCACCCCTCCGACTCTGTGCGCGAGGCCGTCGCCCTTATGGAACACTATCATATATCGGGCGTGCCGGTTGTCGACGACCAGATCCGCCTAGTAGGCATCATCACCAACCGTGATCTGCGTTTCGTGACGAACCTCGACCAGCCGATATCCAACGTCATGACGAAGGAACACCTGATAACGGCGCCGATGGGAACGACGCTCGACGACGCGAAGAACATCCTCATGGGCTCGAAGGTGGAGAAGCTCCCCATCGTAGATAAGGACAACAAACTTAAGGGACTCATCACGATAAAGGATATCCTCAAGGCGAAGGCCTTCCCCAACGCCACAAAAGATTCTCACGGACGCCTGCGCGCCGGCGCGGCTATCGGCGTCGGCAGCGACGCTAAAGACCGGGCGGCGGCGCTTGTGAAGGCCGGCGTCGACGTTATCATCGTCGATACGGCGCACGGCCATTCAAAGATGGTCATTGACATGGTCAGAGACCTCCGCGCCCTCTACCCCGACCTGCCGCTCATCGGCGGCAACATCGCCACCGCGGCGGCGGCGGAGGCGCTTATAGACGCGGGCGCCGACGGCGTGAAGGTCGGTATCGGCCCCGGCTCGATCTGCACGACGAGGATCGTCGCCGGTATCGGCGTGCCTCAGGTCGCGGCGGTGATGAACGTCTCCGAAGCCGCTCACAGGCGCGGCAAGACCGTGGTCGCCGACGGCGGCATCCGCTACTCGGGTGATATCGTCAAAGCGCTCGCGGCGGGCGGCGACGTCGTTATGATCGGCTCACTCTTCGCCGGAACCGAGGAGAGCCCGGGAGAGGCCGTCATCTACAAGGGACGCTCCTTCAAGAGCTACCGCGGCATGGGGTCGCTCGGCGCGATGAAGGGCGGCTGCAGCAAAGACCGTTACTTCCAGGAGGGCACTACGGAGGATAAGCTCGTCCCCGAAGGCATAGAGGGCATGGTTCCCCACAAGGGGCCCATCTCGGGGGTCATTTACCAGATGGTCGGCGGTATCCGCGCCGGTATGGGCTACGTCGGCGCGCCGACGCTCGAACGGCTCCACGAAGAGTCGCAGTTTGTACAGGTGACGGCCGCCTCGATGAAGGAGAGCCATCCGCACGACGTGGTCATTACAAAGGAAGCCCCTAACTACTGGGCGGAATAAAAATTTTAAAAGAAAACGAAATCGGGCCGTCCCTGTACAGGGGCGGCCTGATTTTTAAATGTTGCTTTTATCTTATCCGCCGAGGCCGAACTTTTTCCTTATCCAGTCGGCGCGCAGCGGGAAACCGTTCTCCTCATACTGCTTTGCCGCCGCCAGGGCGTCGCCGGAAAAATCCCCGCCGCTCAGTCGCGCCGTCCAGGCCTTAGCCAGGTTATGGGCGGCGATCCAATCGCGTTTCGCGATCAGGCGCAGAAGCAGCTCCGAGTTCTCAAGCACCTTGCGCGCGCCCTCAAAATCGCCGCGCTCCGCGTCGGCGATAGCCTTGGTACTGTACAGTATCGATCCGCAGCGGCCGCCGCGGCAGCTTTCAAAGAGAGCCGCCGCCCTGTCTATGTGGGAGAAGAGCCCTTCCATATTACCCACGTCAAGCGCGACGTTCGCGGCGGCGGTGTGAAAGTAGCTTCTTCCCCAATAAAGGTTCATCGCCTCGCACTGCCGCGTACATTCGGAGAGCTGTGCCGCCGCCCGCTCGAGGTCGCCGGTCCTCTCGTAGATCTCCCCGAGGTAGCACTTGGCGACGAGCATTCCGAGGGTGTATCTCCTGCCGGTCAGCTGCATCTGCTCAAAGAGCCTGACGGAGTGAAGGAATATCTTTTCCGCCGCCACGTAATTCCCCCTCATCATGTAACCCATGCCGATGAAACGCACCGCCGTGGCGAAATA
The DNA here is from genome assembly GCF_020860125.1 of Cloacibacillus sp. Classification (NCBI taxonomy): domain Bacteria; kingdom Thermotogati; phylum Synergistota; class Synergistia; order Synergistales; family Synergistaceae; genus Cloacibacillus; species Cloacibacillus sp. Next base: position 20,478 of record NZ_JAJBUX010000003.1, read on the forward strand.
GTGCGGCGCGGGAGCCTCTTTGGCGAGGCGCAGCAATTCGCGGGAGACCTTAATCAGTTTGTCCGCCTCTTCGATTTGGAGGTACATATAGGCGTAATGTTTGAGGCAGTGCATGTGAGTCTCGGTAAAGCCGTACTGTTTCGAGATCTGTATCGCCTCGTCCGTATAGAGCTTCGCCCCGGTGTACTCTCCCCAGCTGATGCGGTAACCGCCGGCCAGCTCGAAGCATGAGGCCTCCAGCTGCGCGTACTCCCTCTCCGTGAGCGCCTCGGAGCCCCTTAGCTCGTCCAATATGGAGATGGCATGCTCCACCTTCCTGTCCGTCTCTTCGCGGCTGCTGAATGGTATGGAGCATGAGAGGAACAGGCGGTCGGAGAGCATGGGAAAGAGATCGTGGTTGAGCGTGATATCGAAGATGAGCTCACGCAGATACTGTTTCAGCTCCAGCACCCGCTCTCCAGCCTTCGCGTAATGGTGGCTCAGCATCGCGCTGAGCGCGGGGTCCCAGTGCTGGGGCAGATATCTCTTGTTGAGCGCGGCGGCGGCGCGGCGGTGCAGCTCGCGGCGCCGCGCCGCGGGGATAGAGTCGTAGACGCATTCACGCAGTTTGAGATGGGTAAATTCCCAGACGGCGCCGCCGGACTCCTCGCGTTCGCGGATGAGGCCTTTGGAGATGAGCAGCTCCGCGGCGGCCAATGTCTCTTCTATCGGTATCAGCGTTATCTCGGAGATGATCTCCGAGGCTCCGCCGACGCATACGGCGACCGCGTTCAGCACGTCGCGCTCGCGCTGGTCCAGCTCTCCCATGCGCTCGATCATGAGGCCGCCGAGCCCCTTCGTGCAGTCGGAGCCGGGATTTTCCCTCAGAGTACGCAGTATCTCAAAGAGCATGAGCGGCACTCCCTCGCTTTCGCGGACAAAATACGAGAGGCCGCGTTCACGGATCGTACTTTCGGGAAGCAGGCTGCGGCTTATATATATTATCTCTTCGTCGCGGAAGGGCGTCAGCTCCACCTCGGTGATCGCGCGTCCGCTCTTTGCCTGCCGGAGCATCGCCATCGTCATCCGAGCTGACTCCGGCCGCCCGGAGATGATTATATCCGCCCACGGCGCGCAGGAGAGAAAGGCGCAGAGGAGTTCGATGGAGCGCGTATCAAACCAGTGGATGTCCTCGAAGACCATCGCGACGGGCCTGTTTTTCGCAATAACGGCAATAAGGTCGGCGATCATCGCGCCGAGCGCGACGGGATTTATCTCCGTCATGCTGGAAATGTTGGCGTTGAAGGAGAGTCCCTCGTCTTTGATGAATCCAGGCGATATCCCCGCCAGCATCGAGGCGGTCCTCTTATCGGGTGCGGCTCCCTCCCTGTCCAGAAGAAGACGCAGCTCCCGGAGGATGTTGTTCCATGAGGAATAGGCGTAGTTACCGCCGATGGCCGTGGCCTTGGTGGAGAGCACGGAGATATCATTCTCCGGCATCGCTGAGAGAAGCTCGTTTATGAGAGTTGATTTTCCAATACCGGCCTCGCCGTGTATGAAAAGCAGGCAGGGGGCGCTGTCTGCGAGTTTCTCCGAGAGCAGCGCAAGCTCCCGCTCCCGGCACCAGAATCTTTGCTGTCCCTCTTTTTTACCGCGGCGTCCGACGATCTTCGCGTAATATTTCTTTGCCCTCTCCGAGGGGGTGATGGCCAGCTTGGAGCTGAGCAGGGACGAATAGCTCTGGAAGAGTTCCGCGGCTCGTCTGTCCTGGCCCATATTTGAATATAGCTCCATCAGCTCCAGCACGGAGTCCTCGTCAAAGGGATCCAGCCTGAGGAGGGCGGCCAGCGATTCGCCGAGCGCCTCGTTGTTCTGCGCCTCATAGGCCGCTTCAATGCGTTTTTTTATCAGCTCGATGAGCCCTTCCCTGATATTGTCTCTTGCGGCCTCCAGCCATTCGCTGAAGGCGGGGGAATTCAATGAAGATAATCCTTTGAGCAGAGTAGCGTAGACAGCGGACGGAATCGGTATTTTGGGGTCAACGACGGCGCCGAGTCCTCTGATATCGTCATCAAAGGGACGGATCGTAACGGTTCGCCTGTCTACGTCAAGCGCCTCCGGAATGATGTTGTTTATCAGATATAGGGCGTTCCTGAGGTTTGCCGAGGCCTGCGACTCGTTTTTATCGTACCAGAATACGGCCTTCAGTTCGTCACGCGTCACCTCTTTGTTCAGCGCGATATAGTACAGCAGCGCCTCCGCCTTATGGAGCTTGAACGTGATCTTTTTCCCCTCATATTCGATCAAACTGTTTCCAAGCAGCGATATCTTTAATTTCACACCTTCGCCCTCTTCCGTTTCCACAATTATTTAAATTATATCAGGATAATAGTGCGGCGTAAAAACATATGCCACGCGGCCTCATGTTTTTTTGTAAAACTTTGACGTTTGATTGACGGGGCGAGGGTAAAATGTAAACGGACAGAAAAGTGTGTAAATTCAGCCTAATGTTAATAAAAAATAGAGTCTGGCCCGTCTGCGCCGTCCGTTTTTGCTCTGCCGCGGCAGAGCAGGCGGCGGGGCGGCGGGATATATAAAAGGGGGACACTGCTATGCAAAATTGTCTTGAAACGATCGTATCTTCCGGATTTACGCCAAAGTCCGTGCAGCAGGCGGCGGCGAAATCACGGCCTCCGCGCCGCAGGACTGAGGGATTTTCTTTCAGCGAAGCGAAGAAGATGCTTGATCTCTCCTGCTCCGTACTGCCGCTCGAGGCGGCGAAGCGCGTCATATCTCTTCTTTATTTTGAAGCTCTTATATGCAATGAAAACAGACTGGCCGCCGCGCTGGAAAAGATGCTGGGCGCGGATGAAGCGCCGTCGCTCCACTACGAGACAAATTCCGAGGAGCTGCTGCTGGCGGAGCTTTTTGGACATCTGTCCTCCGCGGGAGCTCTCCCTGAAGATTGGGAGTTTGCCGCGAAGAGCCGCTGCGTAGCCAACGGCATCGCGTGGTACGCCGTATCCAAGGCCCATGAGTATATGAAGGTCGCGGACGTCACCGTGGCCCTCAACCTGTAGGCGATCCGCGGCGAGCTTGGAGCATTTGACGACCGTCTCTCTTCGGTCGCGCGTCCCTTCCCGGGGCAGATAGATTGCGCGTCGAATGTGCGCCGTCTTGTCGAGGGCAGCCGGATGGCCACGGACGAGGGGCGCTGCGCCTTCGGTTACGATACCCATCCGCGCGTGCAGGACGCGATCTGCGTCCGCGCCACGCCGCAGATGCACGGCGGCGCGAGAGACGTTTGCTACTTTGCCGAAGATGTGGTGGAGAGGGCGCTACTGGACGGCGGCAGCGGCTACAGCGCCGAATACGCGATTGACGGTCTGGAGACGGCTATTGCCGATCTGGCGCACATCTGCGAACGCCGCACCTTCCGGCTCAACGACAGCCGTCTCTCGTACGGCCTGCCGATGAACCTCACTCACGGCGCTACGGGGCTTAACCACGGCTTTCCCGTGGTGCAGTCGAACCAGGCGGCTCTGGTCGCCGAACTGAAACTGCTCGTGCTGCCCAGCGCCGTCGTGAAGGCTCCCGGCGAATGCGCCGCCTATTACGCGGCCTGCAAGATGCTGCGGGCGCTGCCGCTTTTGGCCAAGGTGATGGCGATAGAGCTGCTGATGGCCTGCCAGGGGATGGATATCGTCAAAGAGAAGCTCCCTGAGTTTTCCTTTGGCAGGGGAACGGCGGCCGCGAAAGATAAGGTGCGCGAAAAGATCGCGATGATGACCGAGAACCGCTTTGTCTCGCCGGACATGAACGAGGCTGATCGTTTCATTACAAGCGGCGAAGTTTTGAAAGCCGTCGAAGAAACCGTCGGCGGGCTCAGATAGAGGGGAGCGGCTACGATGAGTATTTACCATATAGATGGAAACAGTCTTACACTTGAGATGATCGGCCGGATAATGGCCGATAAAGAGGCGCGGGTCGCTCTCTCCGACGAGGCCTCGGCGCGCTGCCGCGCCTCGCGCGCCCAGATCGACCGCTGGATGGAGAGGGACGCCCCGGTAGTCTACGGCGTCAACACTGGCCTTGGCAACCTCAAAGACGTGGTGGTGCCGCCTGAAAAACATATCGAATGGAACAAAACCCTGCCCTATCCGCACGCCGCGGGTATGGGGGAATATCTGCCGCCCGTGGTGATGCTGACCTCGCTGCTGCTGCGCGCCAACGTGCTTGCGCGCGGTTACAGCGGCGTGCGCCCCGAGCTTATTGAGAGGATACTCTCCATATATAACGCCAAGGTCGCGCCCGCCGTGCACAGCGAGGGCTCGACGGGGCTCTCCGACCTGGGGCCGCTCGCGCAGAATGTGATGACGGTAGCGGGGCTGGACGAGGCGAAGGCCTACTATCGCGGAAATCTTCTCCCCTCGCGCGAGGCGCTGCGCCTTGCGGGACTGGCGGAGAGCTTTACGCTTGAATGCAAAGAGGTCCTCGCGCAGATGAACGGTTCGACGATGACGCAGGCGATCGCCGTGCTTGCCTTCCTGCGCTTTGAGGAGCTGGCGTCGGGGATCGAGGCGCGTCTTTCCTCTGGTGGGGAGCTGCCTGAGTTCTATGAGGGCTGCCGCGAGGTCATAGGCTTCACGAAGGGTGTTCTTAACAGGGAAAACAATATCTCCTGCGACAACCCGCTGCTCTTTGAACTGCCCGAGGGCGGCTATGAGGCGGTTATGGGCTGTAACTGCAGCAATACGCAGGTCGGCTACGCGATGGACATGATGAACACCGTCCTTGCCGAGCTGGCGAACAGCCTCTATGAAAAGGCTGGAGGCGGCCTTGCGAAGAGCGAGGCGCGCCACCTGCTGAATAAGATCAAGACCTGCGCGATGCAGGTGAGTGCCGATTCCATACCGACAAAGGGCGGTCAGGAGGACCATGTGGAATTCAGCTTCACCGCCGCCCGTAAGTTTTACTACGCCGTAGAGCTGACGGGAAAACTCCTGGCGCTCTGATCGCGGCGTTTGCGGAACGGAGCCCCGTTGCGCGGATACCGGCAGGTGGCTTCGATGTGTTGGCTATTACGAGGAGAGAATAATGCGGATTTCATTGAACCTTAATGGAGAGACAAAAACGGCGGAGGTCGACGCCGACACGCGGCTGATTGATATGCTGCGCGGCAATTTCCGGCTCACGGGAGTGAAAGAGGGCTGCGGCGCGGGGGAGTGCGGCGCCTGTACTGTGCTGCTTGACGGCGAGGCCGTCTGCTCCTGTGTTGTGCCCGCCGTTCAGGCCGACGGCTGTTCGGTGACGACGATCGAGGGGCTTGAGAAAAACGGCGAGCTCGACGTGATACAGCAGGCCTTTATCGACTGCGACGCCGTCCAGTGCGGCTTCTGCACCCCCGGCATGATAATGTCAGCCAAGGCCCTGCTGCTGAAAAATCCCCGTCCGAGCCGCGACGATATCAAACGCGCGCTCGCGGGCAACATCTGCCGCTGTACGGGATACATCCCCATCGTGAACGCCGTTGAAAAGGCTGCGGCGCTGCTGGGAGGCGGGGAGAGATGAGCGGTCTCGAACGTCCCTGCACTTTGGTAGAACTCTTTTCGGCATACCGTCCGGGAATGGAATTTCTCGCGGGCGGCACCGACTGGATAATAAAGAACCACGGAAAGCTCGCCCCCGGCGCGGCGGTGGCCGATATCTCGCGGATAGCCGAATTAAGGGGGATTTCCGTTGAGGGCGGATATCTTCGCATCGGCGCGATGGAGACGATGACGGCGCTGCACCGCAGCGACATCGTGCGCAGATACGCCTCGGCTCTAGCCGACGCCGCCTATGTGATGGGCTCCGAACAGATAAGGAACCGCGCCACCGTCGGCGGCAATGTTGCGAACGCCTCTCCCGCCGCGGATACCCCCGCGCCGCTTGCCGCGCTGGGCGCGGCGGTCGTCATCGCCTCACCCAGCGGAGAGCGGCGGGCCTCCGTTGAGGAGGTTGTGGGAAGAAACAAAAACAGCCTTTCCAAGGGCGAGATCATCAAGGAGTTTCTCATTCCCGCTGACGAGGGGCGGATATCGGCCTTCTTAAAGATCGGCAGCCGCAGCCAGGTCAGCATCTCCAGAATAAATATCGCCGTCTCCGCGTGCCGCGAAGACGGCCTTTATAAAGAGGCGCGGGTCTATGTGGGAACGCTGGGTGCGGCAGCGAGAAGGTGCGCCGGCGCGGAGGCCGCGCTCGGCAGGCCAGATTTCGCGCAAAAACTTCCGGAAGAGCTCTGCGGGCTTGCCGCCGAGGCGATACCGGGAAGATCTACGCTGCCCTACAAACAGTCGGCGCTGCGCGCGCTCGCGCAGGATATATGCGCACTGCTGGGAAAGCGGGCGGAGGGGGCCGGATGCAGATGAAAAAAGATGATTTTAAGTATATTGGCAAACGTGTGATCCGTGAAGATTCCGCCGACAAGGTACGCGGCAGGTACGACTACCTCGCCGATTCTCTGCCGCAGGACACGCTGGTCGGCATCCCGCTTCTCAGCGCGCGGGCCAACGCGCTCATAAAGGAGATCGATACCGCGGAGGCGGAAAAGATCGAGGGCGTGACGATACTGACCTTCAAAGACGCGCCGGATAATAAATACAACAGCGGCGAATGGTTCCCCGGACAGAACGATTTCCGTGACGAGACGGTGCTCACGGGACACGCGCGCCATGTAGGCGACCGCATCGGCCTCGTCCTTGCGGAAGACGAAAAGAGCGCCCGCGCCGCGCTGCAAAAAATAAGGGTGGAGTACGAGCCGCTCCCCGCGGTCGTCAGCCTGAGCGAGGCGCAGGAGATGGCGCATATGCTCCATGAGGATGGACAGCGCTCCTTCCCTGGCAGCCTCGAGTACAGAGACGTCGAGGGCGCTTTCGCCGCCGCCTCCCACATCGAAAGCGATGTAATATACACACCTAAGATACATCACGCGGCGATGGAGACGCACTGCGTCCTCGCCATTCCGCGCCCCGAAAGGGTTATCAAGATCCACACGCCCTGCCAGATAATCTTCGGCGTACAGCACGCGGTGGCGCAGGTGCTGCCGCTGCCGCTCTCAAAGATCCGCGTCATCAAGGCGAACATGGGCGGGACCTTCGGCGGCAAACAGGAGAGCGTCTTTGAGCCTCTCTGCGCCTGGGCGGCCTGGAAGCTGCGCCGTCCTGTCTTTATCAACACGAACCGCGGCGAGACGATGGCCGCGACGCGCACGCGCGCTGCGGCGCTCGGCCGCGTCACGACGGCGCTCGACGGCGAGGGACACATTCTCGCGCGTAAATTCGACATAACGGCCGACGCCGGAGCCTACCTGACCGGAACGAAAAAGGTGATGATGGCGATGGGGAAAAAGGCCTCGCGCCTTTACCGTATTCCGGCGCTGCGCTATGAGGGACGCACGGTGCGCACCTCGACGACGCCCGCGGGCGCCTGCCGCGGCTACGGCTCGCCGCAGATCCACACGATAACCGAGATCCACACGGACCTTATGTGCCGCAGGCTTGGCCTCGACCCGCTGCGCTTCCGTCTTGAAAACCTCGTGCACGATGGCGACGCCGACCCCAGCGGCGCGTCGAATATCGGCCGCGCCCGCGTCATCGAGTGCCTTGAGGAGGGGGCGCGTCGCTTTGGTTGGGACGAATGCCGCGAGCCGCGGCTGAGCGCCGACGGCCGTTACGCCACCGGCGCCGGCTTTGCCTGCTGCACGCACGGCAACGGCTATTACAAGACCGTATATCATGACATGACGCAGATGTCGCTGCGTATCCTTGAGGACGGCTCGGCAATCCTGCGCACGGCGATCCACGAGCTCGGCAACAGGACGACGACGGCGCTGGCCCAGATCGTCGCCGAGACGACGGGAATTGATGTTTCGCGGATCACCGTCACCGAGGGCGATACGAACTTCAGCTCCTACGACGCCGGATGTCAGGCAAGCCGCGTGATCTACGTCTGCGGCGAATGCGCGCGCCTCGTTTCCGAGGAGGCGGTTAAATTGCTCTGCGCGAAGGCCTCCGAGATGTACGACGCCTCCGTGGAGCTTCACGACGGCGTTCTAGCCGTGGGCGGAGATAAAATAGAGATCGGCGAAGCGGTGCGGCGCATAATGCGCGAAAAGCGCTGCTCGATCGAGGCCCATTACGAACACGCCCCGGAGAACAACCCCGCCTCTTTTGGGGTACACTTCGCGCAGGTGACGGTCGACAGGCTCTCCGGCCTCGTGAAGGTGGACCACTACCTCGCAGTGCACGACATAGGGCAGTCTATCAACCGCAGCTTCGTCGAGGGACAGATATACGGCGGCGTGCAGATGGGCATCGGCATGGCCCTCTGCGAAGAGCTTGATTACAGCGCAGAGGGAATACCGAAGGCGGATAACTTTGACAAATATCACATGGTAAACGCTCCGGATATGCCGGAGGTAGAGGTGATGCTCATCGAGGACGGCGAGCCCGGCGGGCCCTTTGGCGCGAAGAGTATCGGCGAAGTCTGCACGGTCCCCGTATCAGCAGCGGTGGTGAACGCCGTCAACCGCGCGCTCGGGAGTTCGCTCGCCGAACTGCCGCTGACGCCGGCAAAGATCGCGGCGGCGGCCGCAAAATAAATGTAAATAGGGAGCGACCGGCTCTTTATTATAAAAACAAAGGAGGATGTTCTTATGGATTCTGGAAAGTCTTCAAACGAGAATATGAAGAAGGCGATACGCTGGGAGGTCTTTATCCCCGCTTATATTGTGGTCGCGATAGCGGCTGTCGTCGGCATCGTCAACAAAGATATGCTCACGAAGGCCAGCAATATGTTCTTCTTCTGGTCTCTCGACAGCTTTGGGTGGCTCTATCAGATCTCGATCATGGCGAGCTTTGTTCTCGTCCTCGTTGTAACCTGTTCTTCAAAGATAGGCAACATGAGGATAGGGGGCAAAGACGCCAAGCCTAAGTACGGTTTCTGGACCTGGTTTGCGATGGCGCTCACAGGCGGCATCGCGACGGGGATCGTCACCTGGGGCGTCAACGAGCCCGTAATCTATTTTGGCAACGTCTGGGGGGAGCTTAATACCCTCGGGATTGAACCGGGAACGACCAACGCGGCGATCTTCGCGATGGCCCGCACCTACTACAACTGGACCTTCATACCCTACGCGATATACGCGATGTGCGGCCTGCTCGTCGCCTATATCTACTATCATAAACGGGGAAGCCTCACGGTGACCGCGACGCTGAAACCGCTCTTCGGCGACAAGATCACCACCCCCGCCGCCTCGGCGGTCATAGACACACTTTTGATGCTCGCGCTGACGATCGGACTCGCGACGGGGCTTACGATGTGTATCACACTCACCGTCACCGGACTTAAGAGCGCCTACGGCATCGCCGAAAGTTTGCCGCTATTTATCGGTATCGGCGTGGCCATCATCTTCGCCTTCACATTCTCCACCTACGTCGGCCTCGACAAGGGGCTAAAGATTATCGGCAGCCTCAACGCCTGGTTCTATTACGGGCTCATCGTCCTGCTGTTCGTCACCGGATCGACGCTCTACATACTCAGGATAGGCACGGCTGGCCTCGCCACCTGGATGCACAACTTCTGGCTATGGGGCCTTGACCTGATCGATATCGGCGGCGCGGCGCTCACCCGTTCATGGACGCTCTTTGACTGGGCCTTCTGGGTCGGCTACGCCCCCGTTACGGGGATATTCCTCGCGATGCTCTCCTATGGCCGCACCGTAAGAGAATACATGCTCGTCAACTGGGTCCTTCCGTCAATATTCGGCATCATCTGGTTCGCCATCTGGGGCGCGAGCGCGATGCACATGCAGGCGACCGGCGCGGCGGACCTTGTCGGCGCGATCAACAGCGGCGGCGCGGTCATGGCGCTCTGGGAATTCCTCAAACATCTGCCGTTTGGAATCGGCTATATCGTGCTGCCGGTCAACATCCTTGTAATCCTCGCCTCCTTCATCACCTGCGCCGACGCGACGCTCACCAACATCGGTTCGATGTGTATGCGCGACGTCCCCATCGGGACGGAGCCTCCGGCAAAGATGAAGATGATATGGGGTATCTCCGTCGGTATCGTCGCGATAATCATGGCGGCCTTCGGCGGCGGCGCGCAGGGGGTCGACGGCGTCAAGGCGCTTGCGGCGGCGGCCGGGTTCGTGGTACTTTTCATCTTCGCCGTACAGGTGATAGCCTTTATCAAAGTATTCTTTGTGGATAAGGTTCAGGAATAACCTGGGGGAGAGGGGATATTTTTGATGAAAATAGTTCTTACGGGAAATGATCTTACAGTCAGCGACGTCTGGGAGATCGCGGTAAACGGCGCGGAGGTGGAGATCAGTCCCGAAGCCGAGGCGAAGCTCGAAGCCTCGCGTAAATTGGTATACGAACTGGTTGACGCCGACGTTCCCGTCTACGGTTTTAATACCGGGGTCGGTTGGAACAAGGACCATAAGATAGCGAAAGAATTTTTTGAGGATTTCAACCGCAAACTCATCTACTGCCACTCCTTCGGCGTAGAACCTGAGGCCTCTGAGGCCGAGGTGCGCGCGATGATGGCCATTAGGCTCAACTGCCTGCTGCTCGGCTATACCGGGATACAGCCGGCGGCCGCGCGCCGCTACGCGGAGCTGCTGAACGCGGGGCTGCACCCCGTAGTCCCCGAAAAGGGCTCCGTCGGCGAGGCCGACCTGACGCCGCTCGCGCATATCGGCCTCGTGATGATCGGCGAAGGAGAGGCAAATTATAAAGGACGCCGGATGAGCTCCGCCGAGGCGCACAAACTTGCCGGACTCGATTCGGTCGTGCTGGGGCCGAAGGACGGGCTCGCGATCGTCAGCTCCAGCGCCTTCTCCGCGGGCGAGGCGGCGCTGGCGTTCAAAGAGCTGCGGGAGCTCGTCGACATGGGAGATATCATCTCGTGCCTGTCGCTTGAAGGCCTCCACGGCAACACCTCGCCGATTGAGGCTGGGGTAATGGCGGCGCGGAAGATGGAAGGACAGGCGAAGAGCGTGGAACGGATGCGCGGATATCTCGCGGGCAGCGACATCTGCGGGAGCTACCCCGGGAAACCCGTACAGGACCCGCTCTGCTTCCGGGGCGCGGCCTATATCAACGGCTCGCTGCGCGACGCGCTTGAATATGCCGAGAAATACCTCTCCATACAGATGAACAGCACGGACGACAACCCCTGCCTGCTGCTTGACGAGAGGCGGATCATCTCAAACTCCAATTTTGAGACGACGACCCTCGCCACAGCCATTGAGATGCTCTCCATCGTTCTGAGCCACGTGTCGCGTATGTCCTGCTACAGGATGCTGAGACTGGTGAATCCGGAGCTGACAAAACTGCCCCGTTTCCTGAGCCATGACGGCGGTCAGTCGCACTGCTTCGGAACGATACAGAAGTGTTTTGCCTCCCTCGACACGGAGATACGCCATCTCTCAAATCCCTGCTCCGTAGATTACCTCTCGCTCTCCGGTTCGATTGAGGACCACGCGAACAATACGCCGCTGGTCGTGCAGCATCTGCGCCAGATCGTGAAAAATCTCCAATACATATATGGAATGGAGCTCATTCATGCCTGCCAGGCGATAGAGCTCCGTAAACGGCAGGGGAAATTCAACCTTGGCAAAGGCACGGCCGCCGCATATGAGGCGTTCCGTAAGGAGCTTCCGCTTTACACCAACGACCGTCCGCTTGCGCCTGATGTCAAAAAGGCTTACAAGTTCGTCAAGAGCGCGGCGCTTCTCAGGAGTGTCGGCGAGGCGCGGTAAACATCCGCAGAAGATAACTGTTACGAAGGGGCGGGGCGGTTCCGCCCACGCCCCTTGGCTTTATAGGGCAAGATTTTATTTCGCGAGGAAGAGAGTCATGGATTACAAAATAGAGATACTCCTGAACGGAGAGAGCTGCTCTTTTGCGGTCTCCGAAGATGAGATGTTGCTGGATACGATACGCGTAAAGGCCGGACTGGAAGGATGCAAGCGCGGCTGTGACAGCGGTGAGTGCGGCGCCTGTACCGTGCTCCTTGACGGCCAGCCGGTAAACTCATGCTCTTACTTATCCGTCCAGGCCGACGGCAGGTCGGTCGTCACCATAGAGGGGTTAACGAAAGGAACGGAGCTCCATCCCGTACAGCAGGCCTTTTATGACGCTGGAGCCGTGCAGTGCGGCTACTGTATCCCCGGAATGGTGCTCTCGGCGAAGGCTCTGCTCGATAAAAATCCGGTGCCGTCGTCGGATGAGATACGCAAAGCCCTCTCGGGAAACCTCTGCCGCTGCACCGGTTATACGAAGATAGAAGAGGCGGTGCAGCTCGCCGCCGAAAGACTGGGCGGAGGGGCGAGATGATGGAGAGGAACTTTACCGTTGTCGGGCATCCGGTGGTGCGGCTCGAAGCGAAAGAAAAACTGACGGGGCGGGCAGTTTATACCGACGACATGACGCTGCCGGGCATGGTATATGCCGCTGTAGTCAGAAGCCCCTACGCGCGCACCGTCGTTAGCAGGATAGATCTGAGCTCCGCGGAGTCCGTACCGGGCTACGTGGGGGCGCTGCTGCCCGACGATGTGCCGGGCACATTATATAACTGCTCGGGCAACCCGCCCTCCGCGCTGCTCCTGAAGGATGAAAAGATCCTTACGAAGGAGCCGAAATGCGCGGGCGACAGGATACTCTGTATAGCGGCTGAGACACCCGAGGCCTGCCGCGAAGCCTGTGACAGGGTCGTGGTTGAATACCTGCCGCAGAGCCCGTTTTTTACGATAGACGAAGCTCTGAAAAAAGATGCCGAACCGCTTCAGCCGCACCTCTCGAAGGACAACGTCATCTGGGAGAGGGAGGTCAAAGAGGGCGACACCGGCGAAGGCTTTAAACAGTCGGATATCGTTATTGAGGGCAGTTTTTTTATTCCTCCGATGCAGCATACGGCGATCGAACCCACCGTATGTATCTGCGACTTCAGCGATGGGCGCGAGCTTACGATATGGAGTAATTCGCAGACCGTATTTCAGGAGCGGCGGATAATCAGCGAGCTTGTGGGCATCCCGGAAAGCCGGATACGCATAGTTAAACCGGCTGTCGGCGGCGGCTTCGGCGCGCGCCAGCAGCTCCATTCCCAGCCGGTGGCCGCGCTTCTGTCGCGGAAGCTCAAGCGTCCGGTCAAGATCGTCAACAACCGTGAAGAGGAGCTGACCTCCACCGTCGTGAGACACGGAGCCGCCGCCGGCGTGCGCCTTGGCGCTATGAACGACGGCAGCATGACGGTCTTCTACGCCGACTATAAACTGAATACCGGCCCCTACACGACGCACGGCCTGACCGTCCTCTGCGCCGGCGCGAGAAAATTTCAGTACGCCGTCCCGCACTACTTTTTTGACGGCAGATGCGTGCTCACCAACCATGCGACGGCGGGGGCGTTCAGGGGATACGGCAACATGCAGCTCGCCTTTGCGCGCGAGGTGATGATAGACCGGCTCGCGCTTAGGCTGGGTATCGACCCGGTGGAGCTGCGTCTCAAAAACCATGTGGCGGTCGGCGGCCATTTCCCCGGTTCGGAGCAGTCTGTCACAAGCTGTGAAATAAAAGAATGCGTGCGGCTCTGCCTTGAAAAACGCGAGGAGATAGACGCGGCCGAGGGCGTTACCGACGACGGCGAGATCACTCAGGCCTGGGGCGTGGCCTTTGCCTGCCACGGCTCCGGCCCTTCCTCTAAAGAGGGGCTGAGCTCCGCGGTCGTGAACGTCAACAGCGACGGCAGCGTCGAACTGCTTGTCGGCTCCGCGGATATCGGACAGGGCAGCGAGACGATGCTTTCGCAGATCGCCGCCGAGACGCTCGGCATTCCGCTTGCGGAGGTCTCGATAACGGCGGCTGATACAAAGATAACGCCCTACGATACGGAGACCTTCGGCAGCAGCCAGACCTTCATCTGCGGCACCGCGGTCCGCCGCGCCTGCCTCGACGTCTATGAATCGCTGAAAAAGCTGCTCTCGGAGCTCTCCGGCGAGATGGTGTCGCTCTGTGACCGGAGCTTTTTCATCGGAAAAGAAAAACTGGATTTCCGGGCGGCGGTGAAGCTGGCTATGTTCCACCAGCGGGGCGGCGTCATAATCGGCAGGGGATGCTACAAGGCCGACGCCTGTCCCAACCCGTTCTCCGTCTGCATGGTGAAGGCGGAGTACCACCGGAGCATAAACGCGGTGCGCCTGCTGCATCTCATCGAGGCGGTGGATGTGGGGACGCCGATCAACCCCCTGACGGTGGAGGGGCAGATCGAGGGCGGCGCGGCGCAGGGAGTCGGCTACACGCTGACGGAGCAGATTGAGATAAACAACATCGCGAAAAAGCCGCTCTCAACAGATCTGCTGCACTATAAGATACCGCTGGCCTCCGACCTGCCGCGTATCCACGCGCTCATCGCCGACGGCTACGAGCCAGTGGGTCCCTGCGGCGCGAAGAGCGTCGGCGAACTAAGCACGGTGCCGATCGCGCCCGCGATAGTAAACGCGGTGTCGCGCGCGAGTGGACGTGAGATAAACAGGCTGCCGCTCTGCGAGGAGTTCCTCGTGCTACCGAATGTGACGGAGTGAGGCGAAAAAATGTATATAAAGATCAAATCCCTTACGGAGATAGCGGAAAAAAAACTTGCGGGGCGTTTTATCGCGGGCGGCACCGATTTAGTCCCGCTCATGAAGCTGGGGCTTAAAAAACCGCCGCTGCTGATCGACGTGACGAGGCTCCCGGAGCTTCGCGGGATAAGCCTCGATGAAAAAGAGATATCGGTCGGCGCGGCGGCGACGCTCACGGAGGTCGCCGAAAACGCCGCGGTCCTGCAATACCTTCCCGCGCTCGCGCAAAGCGCCGAAAAGACCGCCTCGTTACAGATAAGAAACGTCGGTACGATCGGCGGCAATCTTATGCAGGACAGGCGCTGCATATTTTTCAATCAGTCCGCTTCATGGCGCAGTTCGCTGCCGAAGTGCTTCAAGGCGGGCGGCGATGTCTGCCTGCAAATCAGGAACTCGCCGTTCTGTCGGGCCATATATTACTCGGACACCGCCACCGCGTTAGTACTCTACGAGGCCGAGGCGGAACTCTTGAGAGAGGGGCGGCTGGAAAGAGTGCCGGTTATGAAACTGATCGCAGAGCACAGCACCGCGAACGGTCTATATGCCGAAGAAAGCGGCCCGCTGCTCGTGAAGCTCCATATTCCGCTGCCGCCAGAGGGCGAAAAGAGCGGTTTTCTGAAATACAGTGTGCGCTCGTCGATCGACTTCCCGCTCGTGAACTTCGCGCTGCGCCTCTCCGGTGGAACTAGGCCGGCGATGGCCGTCGCGGGAGCGGTCGGCTCGACACCGCTGATCCTCGAAAAATCTTCGCGCCTACTGGACGAGGGCTCTCTGTCAGCTCCGGAGTGGACCGAAGAGGCGGTAAAAGAGATAAAAGCTGGCGGCGGCCTTATCCGCGAATCAGTCGTGCCGCCGAAGGTGAAGCAGATGTCCTACAGGATGATCGGAGAACTGCTCCGGCGGCTTGAACGGGACTAAAATATCCGTGAAAAATTCTCTCCTCCCCGCGCTGCCCCTCTCCCGGCGGCGCGGGGAATTTTTGTAAACGGGGAACTGCGCGCGCTCCCTCGCGGCGGTTTTTTGCATGCGCTCCGTAATTGTTGTGGAAAGTTATGTTTTTCAGTTAAACAGCCAGTATGTCTTTCCTTTAGAAATCGCCATCCCCAGCTTTTTCTGCAGCGCCAGCGAGGGGCGGTTGCCGGTCACGACCTGGCAGAAGGGGATACTTCCCCGTGCCAGCGTGCGCCCTATGAGAAACGATTCCAGCGCGTATCCGTATCCGCGCCCTCTGTGCTCCGGAAGGACCTCCAGCAGCCCCATGCTGCCCTCGAGGTGTTCGCCGATGAAGCCCGCCAAGAGGCCATCCTTAAAGATGCCCCACATCTGCCCGCGGGAGATCAGCTCCCTGATGTACGCCGGATCGTCCATCGCCTCGTAGTTAAGAAAAACAGTTTCCGTGAATTCATCCGTTAAAGGCCGGATATCGGCCTCTGAAACGCATGGTGGTTCCTTCTTCAGATAGGCGGCCTGACGCACGGTTAATGAATAGGGGAATGTCCGCTCCCTCGCGATATATGCCGCCACGTCCCTTTGGTGCGCCGCGTACTGCGGAAAACTGCCGAGAGAGGGCAGCGCTTCGCATATACTGATCTCGTCTACGGAGATCATGCAGCTTTGGCTCTCCCGTTCGATGAGGATCACGCCGCCGCGCTCCGCATAGAGGATATCCGCTCTGCCCCTGTCGATCGCCTCCAGCATGTCGATATGGGAAAGGGCGTCCCGCGAAAGATATTCTTTTGCCTTGACCGCCGCCGTCTGTGACATTTTTTCGTACCTCGAAATCATGATCAAATACGCGGTAATAGTACCACCGCAAATGAAAATAGGCTATTCCTGAGGCGCTCCGCGTGCCGTATAATATTATTCTAAAATAGCCGATATGAGGTGCTGAAAATGCCAAAGACAGACATTGCGACATTTAACGTGAACTCGGTAAAGAGCCGCCTGCCGATCCTTGATACATGGCTCTCCTCCGACGGAGCCCCGGATATCCTCTGCCTGCAGGAGACGAAATGCCGCGACGAAGAATTTCCCGCGGCCTTCTTCGAGGAGAGGGGCTATCACTGCGTATTTAAGGGAATGAAGAGCTACAACGGCGTCGCCGTCGTCTCGCGCGCGAAGCCGGATGAATATGAGTTCGGACTGTGCGACGAGGGTGAAGAGGGACGAGAAGAATCGGAGATGGCGCGCGTGGCGCGCGTTCGTTTTGGATGTCTCACGGTGCTGAACACCTATATTCCACAGGGCAAGGAGATAGATAACCCCGACTATCCCTATAAACTTCGCTTTATCGGCAGAGTGCGGAAGCTGCTGGAAAAAAAGTGCAGCCCATCCGACATGGTGGTCTGGCTCGGCGACCTGAACGTCGCGCCGACCGACATCGATGTGACGAATCCGAAGAATAAAAAGGACCATGTCTGCTTCCACCAGGATGTGAAGGAGGCGCTCGCAAAGGCGATGGAGTGGGGGTTGGTGGACATCTTCCGCGAACATCTGCCAGGTGAGGGTGAATATACCTTCTGGGACTACCGCGTCAAAGATTCGCTGGCGCGGAATATCGGCTGGCGTATAGACCACATTCTTGGGACGCATAGCGCCGCCGCCCTTTGCCGGGGCGTAAGGGTGGAACGCTCCCTGCGCGCGATGGACAGACCCTCCGACCACACGGCTGTGGTCGGCACATTTGAGCTGTAGGGAACACAGCCGCCCGCGGAGGCCGTTTCCGGCGTTCAGCGGGCGGCGTCCTTCATAGGCAAAAGCGTCAGCAGGAGCCAGAAATAATATAAATTGCGGTTTAGCACAGATTTTCGGCTCCCTCTCAGAGGGAGCTCCCCGCGAAGCGGGGTGAGGGAGAGTTGACCTTCGGTTCTCCCGCG
>NZ_JAJBUX010000004.1:0-4473 GCF_020860125.1 Cloacibacillus sp.
CTCTGATGTAACTACCAGCCGAATCGCACGAAATCAAAGATTTCGGCTCCCTGGCCGCCTCGGAGAGGGAGGCTACAAGGGCTAAAAGCTAAACCGTAATTTATCCCTTAATCCACAGACGACCGGCGGGCGGTTAAAAAGGCGGGATTTGTCCTGTAAAGCGTGGTTAAGGTCTCTGCGGATATTCACTTATATGGTAAAATAAATATTTGAGTTGAACGGAAACACGGCGAAAGAAGACCTCTGTATAGAGAGACAGGGAGGCTGCAAATTTGTGGAATAGAGATATAGGGATAGATTTAGGCACGGCGACGGTGCTGGTGTTCGTCAAGGGCAAGGGCGTGGTGCTGCGCGAGCCCTCGGTCGTCGCGATGGACCAGAACACGGGAAAGATACTCTCGGTCGGCGAAGACGCGAAGATCATGATCGGCAAGACCCCCGGCAACGTGGTGGCCATCCGCCCGCTGCGCGACGGGGTGATCGCCGACTACACGATGACCGAGGTGATGCTGCGCGAATTTCTCAAGAAGACCACCTCCGGCATGGAGCGCATCGTGCGCCACCGGCTGATGATCGGCGTGCCCGCGGGGGCCACCGACGTTGAGCGCCGCGCGGTGCTCGAGGCCGCCCTTGAGGTGGGGGCCAAGGAAGCCTACCTCATCGAAGAGCCGATGGCCGCCGCGATCGGCGCGAATATGCCCGTCGGCGAGGCGGTGGGGAACATGGTCGTCGACATCGGCGGCGGTACGACGGATATCGCGATCGTCTCCCTCGGCGGGCTCGTCGTCTTTGAGTCGCTGCGAGTCGGCGGCGACAAGTTCGACGAGGCGATCGTCCGCTATATGCGCAAGCAGTATAACCTCGCCATCGGCGAGCAGACGGCGGAGGATGTGAAGAAGCAGATCGGCGCCTGCGACCCGACGAAGGCCTCGCCGGACAAGCTGATGGACATCCGCGGACGCGACCTCGTCCAGGGGCTGCCCCGCCAGGTGACGGTAAACAGCGTCGACGTCGCGAAGGCGATCGACGAACCGGTGAGCAGCATCATCGCCGGTATAAAGCGCGTCCTTGAAAAGACGCCGCCGGAGCTCTCCGCCGACGTCATGGACCGCGGCATCATCCTCACGGGCGGCGGTGCCTATCTGCGCGGCCTTGCGGAGCTTATCATGGAAGAGACGGAGATAAACGCCGTGGTCGCCGAATCGGCCGGCGAATGCGTCGCCCTTGGCACGGGCATCGCGCTGGAGTCGCTCGACAAGCTGAAGGAGACCGGCGCGGTCTATCTGGCGACGAAAAAGGGCTTCAAGGGCAGATAAAGCCATGCACTATTGGTGGGAGCGCGACGGCATTCGCTTTGAATGTACCGCCTGCGGCCGCTGCTGCGGCGGCGAACCGGGCTCTATCTGGGTGACGCCGGAAGAGCGGTCCAGGATCGCGCGGGAGCTCGGAATAGACGAGACCGCTCTGAGAAGAGAATATTTAACGCGCCGCGAGGGAAGGTGCAGTATAAAAGAGATGGAAAATTATGACTGTATTTTCCTCGAACGAAACTCGCGGCGCTGTAAAATTTACAAAGTACGTCCTTTGCAGTGCCGTTTATTTCCCTTCTGGCCCTCGATGCTGCGCGATAAAAAAATTTGGAATTATTACGCCGATTACTGTCCCGGGATGAATAGCGGTAAATATTATTCTCCTGAAATAATCAAAAAATTCTTAATTTTGCCCGCAGCGGAGCTTTTATAGAAAAGCTTAATAAACAGGCGGGGCGATTTTTAGAAATTTATCTTTATTTCGCATTAAAAACGCTAAAAATAAGTCTTAATTGCCTATCGTATTCTGGAAATTAAATCTTGATTTTATTACCGCACGAATGTAAACTAATATATGTAAGAAATATGTAAACTGAACCGTTATCCCTAATAGGTACAAAAAATCGAGGAGGTTGTTCACATGCCGTCAAATTGCTCAGTAGCGCCGAAAGATGTATTCTCAACAATTGAAAAGCTCCTTCTTCGCGATGGGTTTGATATTGTCATTGATATGGAGCAGTCGAAGGGAAGCCACATAATCGACTCCGCCACAGGCACAAACTGGCTGGATTTCTATACGTTCTTCGCCTCGGCGCCATTTGGGATGAACCACCCCAAACTCGACAATCCCGAGTTCAAGGAGAAGATATTCCGCGCGGCGATCAACAAGGTCGCGAACTCCGACATCTACACGCAGGAGATGGCGGAATTTGTCAAGACCTTTGGCGAAGTGGCCGTTCCCGAGGGATTCAACCATGTATTCTTCATCGACTATGGTACGCTCGCGGTAGAGAACACCTTCAAAGTAGCGATGGACTGGAAGGTCCAGAAGCTCATGCAGAAGGGCAGGGTCACTCCCGGCGAGGCCTACAACGGACGCAAGGGCACGAAGATCATGCACTTCAACGAAGCCTTCCACGGACGTTCGGGCTACACCCTCTCCGTAACGAACACCAACGACCCGAACAAACACCAGCGTTACGCGAAGTTCACCGACTGGCCGCGCATCATCAACCCGAAGATCACCTTCCCGCTTGAGGAGCATATCGGCGACGTCGAGTGGCTCGAAGCGCAGGCGATCAAGCAGATCAAGCAGGTGCTCATGGACGATCCCGACGGCGTCGCGGCGGTCATCATTGAGACGATCCAGGGCGAGGGCGGAGACAACCACTTCCGCACCGAGTTCTTCCAGAAGCTGCGCCAGATCTGCGACGAAAATGAGATGCTCCTCATCTTCGACGAAGTCCAGTGCGGTATGGGCATCACCGGCAAGATGTGGGCCTGGGAGCATCACGCCTCCGTGAAGCCCGACCTCTTCTCCTTCGGTAAGAAGGCCCAGATCTGCGGACTTGTCGCGGGCCCGCGCATTGATGAAGTGGAAAACAACTGCTTCAAGGTCTCCAGCCGTATCAACTCGACCTGGGGCGGCACGGTCGTAGACATGGTCCGCGCCCAGAAATACCTTGAGATTTACCGTGACGACAAAGTGCTTGACTACGTCAGCAACGTCGCCGGACCCGCGCTCTACGCCGGACTCAAAGAGCTCGAAGCGGAGTTCCCCGGATATATCCGCAACGTCCGCGGCAAGGGACTTATGTGCGCCTATGACATCTGCTGCCCGCAGCTTCGCGACGCCTTCCTCAAGGAATGCCAGAAGAACAACATGCTCATCCTCGGATGCGGCAGCAACACCGTCCGCTTCCGCCCCGCGCTCAACGTTCCCCTCGAGGATCTGCAGCTCGGAATCGAGATCTCCCGCAAGGCCGCTAAGGCGGTATTCAAGAAGTAATCGGCGGTACAGGTCAGTATATAAAAATGCCGGAGCGACGCTCCGGCATTTTTTGTGCGGTTTTTTCGGCGTGACGCGCCTGTTCCGTTATGCTACCGGAGCGTGCTTGATGAAGCTGTCATTGCGCAGCTCGAGGAAGGCCTCCCTGATCTCTTCGCCGGTGTTCATCACCACCGGGCCGCCCCAGGCCACCGGCTCGCGCAGAGGTTTGCCGCTGAGGAAGATGACGTGCGCCTCCCTGCCCTCGGGAGCCTCAAGGCTCACGCTGTCTCCATCGCCGAACAGGGCGGCCGTCTTTTCGGGGATATTCATGCCGCCTGCTGCCGCCTCTCCCTCGATGGTGAAGATAAAGACGGTCTCTCCCTCTTTGGTGGGGATGGAGATCCTCTTTCCCGGTTTCAGCGTGATGTCGTAGATACCCGCCTGTATATGGTTCGTGGAGACGCCGCGGTGTCCCTGATATTCGCCGGAGACGACGCGGACGACGGCGTTTTCATCCTCTACCTTTTTTATCATCTCGTTCTTGATGTCAAAGTAGCGCGGCGCGGTCATCTTGTCCTCCTGCGGCAGGTTGAGCCATATCTGGAGGCCAAGCATACGGGGGCCGGCCATCGGCATCTCCTGGTGCATGATGCCGCTGCCCGCCGTCATCCACTGGCTTTCGCCGCCATGGATCATTCCGCGGTTGCCGAGGCTGTCCTGGTGTTCCATCTCACCCTCAATGAGGTAGGTGATCGTCTCTATACCCCTGTGCGGGTGGAAGGGAAAGCCCGCCGTATAGTCGTCAGGATTCCGTGAGTCAAAGGAGTCCAGCATGAGGAATGGGTCAAAGTCCCGCACCGTCTCATGTCCGAGCACGCGAACGAGGCGTACCCCCGCTCCGTCCGTCGCCATCTGTCCCTGTACCGTCTTTATTATTTTACGTTCCATAGTTATACCTGCTTTCTTTTAGAAATCATTTTCATTTACCGTATAAACATACGCCGCGTGAACCATTCACAGGAGGGCAATAATACTAATCAAAATCTAGGCAAAATCAGCTGTACGGCGATAAAGGGGCCGGCGGCGCTTCGGAGTTTTAAACAGCGGAGCGCCGACCGCCTCCGCTGTTGTCAGTTGCGGCCCGGGCCGGCCCTGTCGGTTAGACCGATAGCC
>NZ_JAJBUX010000004.1:4483-30684 GCF_020860125.1 Cloacibacillus sp.
AACTCCACATAACATCCGCCGCGTCAACATTTCACAGTCGGCAAATAATACTAAAAAAAATCTTGCAAAATTCTGCTTTACGGCTATAAAGGGGCGGGGGGCGCTTCGGAGTTTTCATCTCCTGAGCGCCGCCGGCCTCCTGTTTTGTCATTAGCGGACGGGACCGGCTGACTGGCCTTTGGCCGTACTTAGCCGTTTATATCCCGTCCCGTTTTTTTCTTACTAGAACGTGACGCACCAGCCTCCGCGGATGGCCCAGTCTTCGGTGAATACGCCGCCGGATGAGCGTTCAAGCGAGAAGTAGAGTGAGTTGCGCGGGTTTACCTGGTGCGTGACGCCGACGCCGTATGTCCACCAGCTGTCGCCGAAGCTCTCGCCGGCGATGTGTTTGCCGCTGGCGTAGCGGATGTCGAGGTCCCCGTCAAATTCTTTCACGTAGGATATCTTGGCGTAGAAGTTCGTCCTGTCCGTCTCATAGCCGATCAGCGCCCCGAGCCTTCCGAGCAGCGAGTTGAAATCGTCCACCCCGATGCGCAGGCCGTTGCTGGCGTTGAAGTAGGCGCTGCCCTGGCGCAGATAGCTCAGTTGCGCCTGCGGCTCGACGTACCATCTGCCGCCGGCGCTGTTTTCTTTGAGGTGGAAGCGTTTGCCTATCTCCACAGAGGCGCCGAAGCCGCCGAGGTCAACGTCGTCTCCGACGACCAGTGTCCCCGCCGTGTCGAATACGCGGAAGTCGTTCGTGCTCCATACGTACTTGGCTATCGTGTCGATATAGAAGCCGTTTTTCGCGACGTAGGTGGCGTACAGCCCGAGGGTCTTATTCTCCGCCGTACCGCTGCCGTGGCCGTTGTCCTTATAGTCCAGATCTCCCTTGCCGTATCCGAAGAAGAGACCGACGTAGGTCTCCCCGCCCTTAAACCAGCTCTTGTCCAGCTTACGGTCGTAACCGGCCTGCAGGCCGCCGTAATTCATGTCGAAATCTTTAACGAAGGATCTGGCGTTGGAGTCGAACTTTCCGTCATAGGCGCGGAACCAGGCGCCGTTGCTGTTTTCCGTAAAGCGCAGGTCGCCGAGACGCTGGATGAGCGTATTGGTCTCCGCGTAGTTCAGCAGGTAATTTGCCGCAAAGGTGTTTATCGCGGCGGAGGCGGTGTTGCTGGATTCCGGCTTCGGTTTCGGTTCTGGTTCGTCCGGTTTGATGGGATCAGGCTTTCCCGGATCTACGGGCGCCAGCCCCGTACTGTAGAGCTCCCAGTAGTGTCCGTCCTGGCCGTCGTAGCGTCCTCTGCCGTCTTCATTGTTCCGCAGGCCGTACTGGAAGGCTCCGAGTTCGACGGTGTTTGTAAGGGAAAAGCTGCCGCCCTTGTCGGCCTTCTCAATCAGGGTGATGCGTTCGTTGCCGGTCGTCTCAAGCGAGCCGTCGTTGACCACGGATACTTTGTGGTAGCCGTCTGTAGTCCCCTCTACCACAAGCCGGTTGGCCAATTCGTTGACGCCGTCGGTCTTGAAGGTAAAGGTGCTGTAAAGATCGGGATTGGCCGGGGCGTGTGTCGTCAGAGAGCCGACGTGGAGTTCCGCAGCGAGCGGTGCGCCGCTCAGGTCAATATTTGTGCCGCTGCCCGCGGTGATTTTCGTCACGTCGGAGTCGCCCGTCACCCGCCAGTGCGTTCCCTTCATATCCAGGGTGATATTGCCGTCGCCCGCGAAGGCTTTGCCGTTAATGGCCGAGCCCTCGGTCGTCATAAGATCGATGAGGCCGCTCTGCCCGGTCTTCATGTCTCCCATAATCGTGAACCTGCCGCCCGCGGTCACGTCGCCGCCCGCGTCCAGCAGCGAGGTGATTTTGCCAGCCTCGGCGTAAAGCGCGTAGCTGTCCGCTCCGCTAGCAGAGATGGCCACGCCGCCTTTGAACTCGATGGCGGTCGTATCGCCCGCCGTGTAAGCGCCGTGTGAGCCGGTCCCCGTCGTTGAGAGGGTTATGCCGTCGCCAGCGTTGATCTTGCCGTTTTTCCCGTAGTAATATCGGTAAATACTCTCAGTGGCGTTATATTCATTACCAAAGAGCGCGTGCGAGCCGTCGCCCTTCGTCTCTACCCTGGTGTTCGCGCCGATATCGACGGTGCTGTCGATGCCGGCCATGTATACTCCGTGGGAGCCGTTCCCGGCGGTGGTGATATGCGAATTGGCTCCCAGCGAAATATTGCCGGTCGTGTAATAGGCGCGCAGGCTGCCATTATATTCCTGCTGGCGCGTGGCCATATGGATGCCGTGCGACTGGTCGCCTTCGGTGGCAAGCGTCGTCCCGTTTCCCAAGGTGAGCTTGTTTTCCGCGGCGTATGAGGATGACGAGCCCGCGGCGCCGCCCATGTAGACGGCGGAGGAGTTGCTACCCAAACTTTGCAGCGTTGAGTCGCCGCCGATATCGACGTTGATGTTCCTATAGTTCCCTATTTTTAGTACGGCGGCATCGGCTCCTTTGGTCGTCCATACAGCCTTGCCTCCAATGGATGCGCGGCTTTCGTTGCCGTTTGTGTTGAGGACGTTCGCGCCTTTTCCGTTTGTCGTCCAGGTGGAGCCGCTGTCGACAGTCAGGCTGTTGCCGGTGCCGGAGAAATATGCTCCGTGGGCGGTCTCTCCGTTCGTGTTGATCTTACTGTTCTGCCCGATATTGATCTCACCGCCGTTGCTTCCTGACAGATATATAGCGTAAGAACGGTTATAGGTGGTCTCTATATCCAGGCCGCTGCCGATGTTCATCTTTGCGCCGTGGTTCGTCCTCAGTCCGAAGGCGTCGTTATATAACTGTCCCGTCCCCTGTTTGCCGTATATTCTGATCGTTAGATTGTCTCCCGCGACGAAAGAGCTGTAGCCGTTTAGATTAACGCCGTCGGCGCTGTCCCCATAGGCGATCAGCGTCCAGTCGTTGCCGACGCGTATCTGCGCCGTCGAGGTGGTATTGGCGGGGTTGGTCCGCACCACGTCCCCGGCGTCGGCCCCCGTTATCACAGTGACATTGTCTGCGTGGGTGATATCCAGAATATTGGCGCCGTTGGCGTATACGCCGTGATATTGGGGAAACGTCGTGTTGTTTGATACGTCTATGGTATCGCCGGTCTCAACATCTTCGCCGACCCACACCATGTTGTATATCGTTTTAGCGTCAGCCCTGATGATTCCGACAAGAATGATGCTGATGATTATACAGATTACGGTGCTTAGAATTGCCAGTTTTTTCAATTAAATCTCTCCCCTCTGACGCGTGGTCCTTTTACATCTCCTCATTTATCGCAATATGTGGAATAAATAAGCGTAAGTTCCTAAAATTTGTTATTGAAAGTGGAAGACATAATGTATATCTGCAGGATTAAATAAACTAAATTCATTGTATTTACATATACAATAGAGAAATGATTATTAACATGCAATTTTTATCATTTATGTCTGTCTATTAATGCTCACAAACGATACCGCCTCCTTAAAAAATATCGTTTAAAAGTAAAATTCCGCTATGAGGTCGTAATAAGCGATTTTTTACAATAAACCATTTTAAAAGATATATTTATAGAAAATAACATTTTTTTATATGCTATTTCCTATAATAACCTAACATAATATGCCTATTGGGCAATCGGTATTTTGTGCAGGATGACAGAGGCTGAGAATATGATGCTAAAAAAATAATGTTAATATGAGTTTTAACTTTAAAATATAATAATAAGGGTTTTTTGAGGCCCGCGGTGTGATTAAGTTCCCGCAGACACAGTTATACCGAAGGTGTGCGGTTTTTAGGTTTGTTTTTATATAGTTATGATTTTATGGGGGTACGGAAGCCTATCTATTACGAAATTGGCGGCGGTATGTCGGATAAAGCCGCATGAGGAGAGATATATTTTGCCGCTGCGGCGCGCTTAAAGGAGCGGCCGCCTCAGCAGCGCATCCTCCCACATACGGCAGCGCTCCCCGTCGCGGCCGGCGCAGGCGGGACTGGTGGAAAGCATCCGGCGGTATGGACGCGTGGGTTCGCCGAAATACTTTTTATACTTTGTAAAGGCGCAGGCGCCGTTGAATAATATCAGCGAGATATTGGGGTGGGCGGCAAGCAGCGCCGGGACGTCATTTGGCTCCTCGTCCCGTATCTTTCCGTCGAGGCTGCCCTCGCGCCGCGCGCACCTTATCGTATCCCACAGCGCGAGTCTGCGGCGCAGGATGAAATCGTAGCGTTCCGCGAACGAATCGGGCATCGTCTCGCCGTAGACGCTGTAAAGTATCTTCCAGAAACGGTTTTGCGGGTGAGCGTAATAGCGGCTCATTTCAAGGGACTTTTCTCCCGGCAGCGAACCGAGTATCAACGTTTGTGAACCCTCATTTATAACCGGACCGAAGCTGTATTTCATTTTTACGATTCCCCTTTGCCTATGCTTATCATATTTTATCCCCTTTCGCGCGGCTTTTGCGGGTGATTCGCCGCTCATCGGCGGCGTAAATTTTGTGCAACCGATTGAATATACATTATCACCGACAAAAAATATCTGCGAAGGGGGTTGACGTATTATATTTAAGGGCTATAATACTCTGGAACTTTGAACGATTGGTAAAATCAAAAAATAAACAAAACATATATTCAGGTTCAATTTGTTTATAGAAAAGTGAAGGAGTGCGCGACCGATGAAGAAGAGAATTTATTTGACGCTGAGCGACGGTTCGGTATGGCCCGGCTATGGGCATATCGAAGCCCCGGTGGAGGGGGAAGTCGTCTTTACCACAGCCTCCTGCGGCTATCCCCAGACGCTGACGGACCCGTCCTATAACGGTCAGATCGTCGTCTTTGCCTTTCCCCCCATCGGCATCTACGGGGTGGATAAGGAAAATCTTGAGGGACGGCGGGTATGGGCGCGCGCAGCTCTTATGACCTGCCTAGACGAGACGGAGGAGGGGCGTTTTGAAAGCCTGAGCTCCTGGATGGCGGGGAACGGCCGTCCGCTCGTCTCCGATATCGATACCCGCCAGCTGATTTTAAAGATCCGCGAGTGCGGCTCGATGATGGGACGCATAGACGTTGAGCCGCACGCGCCGGAGATAAATGAACTGCCGCATACGCTTGTCGCGGAGGTCTCCTGCAGGGAAAGGGAGATATGCGGCGAGGGTGAGCTGACCGTCGCGCTGATGGACTACGGTGTTAAGGAAAATATCATCCGCGGCATGGTGCGCCGCGGATGCCGCGTGATACGTTTCCCCCATAACGCCGCCGCCGCCGAGGTGCTTGCCTCCGGCGCGGACGGCATCCTGCTGAGCAACGGCCCCGGCGACCCCGCGGTGCTCGATTTAGAGGCGGGGGAGATCGCGAAGATGCTCGGCGCCAAGCCGATACTCGGCGTCTGTCTCGGCAACCAGCTTCTCGCGCGCGCCTGCGGGGCAAAGACGAAAAAGCTTCCCTTCGGCCACCGCGGCGCGAATCAGCCCGTGCTCGAATGCGCCACGGGACGCGGCCTGCTCACGAGCCAGAATCACCAGTATGCCGTGGACGGGGATACTCTCGCGGGGACGGATCTTGAGGTCGCCTACAGCCACCTTGGGGACGGCACGGTGGAGGGGCTTCGCCACAGACGTTTTGACGCGCTCTCCGTGCAGTTCCACCCCGAGGCCTCTCCGGGACCGGAGGACGCCTCCTATATTTTCGATAATTTCGTGATCCGCATGCAGGCCGCTAAAGGGAGATAGGTGAGGGACGATGAGAGACACTACGATAAAAAAGGTTCTTGTTCTGGGCTCCGGCCCGATAAAGATCGGACAGGCCGCGGAGTTTGATTACGCCGGTACGCAGGCCTGCCGCGCGCTGAAGGAGGAAGGGTGCAGCGTCATCCTGCTTAACAGCAATCCGGCGACGATACAGACGGACGACTCCGTCGCCGACCACGTATATATCCGCCCGCTGCTCCCCTATGTGGTGGAGAGCATCCTCAAAGAGCACCGTCCGGACGGCGTGGTGGCGACGCTGGGCGGCCAGACGGGGCTCAATCTCTGCATGGAGTGCGAAAAGCTCGGCATGTGGCGGCGCTACAAGTGCCGCGTCCTTGGCACGCAGCCGGAGGCGATCGAGCGCGCGGAGGCGCGCGAACCGTTCCGCAAGGCGATGCTCGACGCCGGACAGCCGATAATCGCGAGCCACGGCATCTCTTCGGTCGCCGGGGCGCAGGAGTTCGCGCTGCACACGCCGCTGCCGCTGATACTCCGCCCCGACTTCACGCTGGGCGGCTCCGGCAACTCGGTGGTGCGCAGTATTGAAAGCTTCGTCGTGCAGACGGAGGACGCGCTCACCGCCTCGCCGGTGGGACGCGCCCTCATCGAACGCTACCTTGAGGGCTGGCACGAGATCGAGGTCGAGGTGGTGCGCGACAACGCGGGAAACTCGCTGGCCGTATGCAGTATGGAGAACATCGACCCGATGGGCGTTCACACGGGCGACTCGATCGTCGTCTCGCCGGTGCTCACCCTGACCGATAAAGAATGGCAGATGATACGCACGGCGGCGCTGCGGATCGTCGAAGTGCTTGATATACGCGGCGCCTGCAACGTGCAGTTCGCCCTCGCCCCCGACGGCAGCGAATACTATGTCATCGAGGTGAATCCGCGCGCGAGCCGCTCAAGCGCCCTCGCGAGCAAGGCGACGGGATACCCGATCGCGCGCATGGCGGCGAAGATCGCCCTCGGACTCAACCTTACGGAGATGGCCAACCCCGTGACCGGCGCGGGCAGCGCCCTCTCGGAGCCGGCGCTCGACTATGTGGCCGTCAAGGTTCCCTCGTGGCCCTTCGACACCTTCCCGCAGGCCGACCCCTCGCTGGGGCCGCGCATGAAGGCCACGGGAGAGGTGATGGCCCTCGCTTCGAACTTCGCGCAGGGGCTCGTCAAGGCCTACCGTTCGCTCGCCCGCGGCCGCACCCTTCCCGACCGGAAGCTGCGCAGCTGGGAGACGCGCCGCCTCTGGGAGCAGGTGAACACGCCGACCAACCTCCGCCTGGAGGCGATCACGGAGCTGCTGCGCCGCAGTTCGGTAACGGTGGAGGAGATGGCGCGCAAAACGCATATCCGCCGGTACTTTATAGAACAGCTCAACGCCATACAGCTCGCGGAAAAATATCTCGAAGAGGACGGCGCGGTGAACGGAAATATCGTGAGCGCCGCGAAGAAGGGCTTCTCCGTCAGCCAGATAGCGCTCGCCGCCGATATCTCCAAGGACGAGGTGCTGCGGCGGCTGGAGGAGGAGGGATACACGACCGGTTACCGCGAGGTCGACGGCTGCGCCGGTGAATTCCCCTCCGGCTCCGGCTATTACTACGGCGTGAATGGCGCGAAGGACGACCCCTACGAGCCACACAGCGGCGGCATCGTCGTCATCGGCTCCGGCGCGATACGCATCACTCAGGGCGTGGAGTTTGACTACTGCTGCGTCAAGGCGGTGGAGGCCCTGCGCCGCCGCGGCGTCCGCGCGATAATGATGAACGTCAACCCTGAGACGGTGAGCACGGATCACGACATCTCCGACGCCCTCTATCTCGAACCTCTGACCGTCGACGACGCGCTGCCGGTGCTGAAACGCGAAAATGCGGCGGGAGTCTTCGCCTGCTTCGGCGGCCAGACCTCGCTTCGTCTCGGCCTCGACCTCGCCGCCGAGGGCGTGAAGCTTTTCGGCCCCGGCGCCGAGGTGATCGACGCGGCGGAGGACCGCGGAAAGTTCTCCCGTTTGCTGACGAAAATCGGCGTTCCCGAACCGGAGGGCATCGACGTCGCCTCGGTGGAGGAGGCGAAGGAGGTCGGGCGCCGGCTGGGTTATCCGCTGATGGTGCGCCCGAGCTTCGTCATCGGAGGCGTCGCGATGAAGGCCGTCTACAGCGAGCAGGCCCTCGTATCGGTCCTTCAGGAGGCCTTTGAGGCGGTCCCCGGCCAGAGGGTGATGGTGGACCAGTTCCTCGCGGGGCGTGAATTTGAATGCGACGCGATCTGCGACGGGGAGGACGTCCTCATCCCCGGAATATTCGAGCACATCGATCCCTCGGGAATACACTCCGGCGACTCGATCGCCGTCTTCCCCAGCTACTCCCTGACCAAGGAACAGCAGCAGGAGGTGCTGAACTTCGTCAAAGTCATATCAAAGGAGCTTGACATCCACGGGCTTCTGAACATCCAGTTCGTACTGCGCGGCGGCGTCTTCTGGATCATCGAGGCCAATCCGCGCGCGAGCCGCACGGTCCCGATCGTCAGCAAAATATCAAAGCTCCCCGTCATCGACATGGCGGTGGGCGTGGCGCTCGGCGAGAGGCTGCGCGATATGCCCTACGGCACGGGGCTCTACCCGGAGACCGGGCAGTGGAGCGTCAAGGTGCCGGTATTCTCCAACGACAAGCTTCCGGGCCTCGATCCCAAGCTCGGCCCGAGAATGATGTCCACCGGCGAAAGCCTGGGCGTCGCCGGCAACCTGGCGGACGCGATAATGGACGGCCTCAAGGGCTCCGGCTGGCTGCCGCCGGCGGTGGGGCGTATACTGATGAGCATCGCGGACAGTGAGAAGTCCGAGGCGATGCCAGTCGCCTCTCAGTACAAGATGCTTGGCTGGGAGATCGACGCGACGGAGGGCACCGCGGCCTATCTGAAAAAGTGGGGCATCGACGTCAACCGCGTGGAGCGCGAGGAGCTTGTGCACCGCCTCCGCGCCGGCGAATGGGACCTCGTGCTGAACATCCCCGGAGGCAACGAACGCCACATCGCGGATGGGGCGATGATCCGCAAGCAGGCCTGCGCCGCCGGAACACCGTGCCTGCACTCGATCGCCGCGGCCTGGGCCGTCGCCGCCGGGCTCAACAGCCGCTGACCGCACGCGGCGCGCGGAGAGTGCCGTTTTTAGAGGCGGCGTTTCTTCGGCTCCGGCGGGATTTTTAATAATAAAAACTACAGACGGGCGCTCCCTAATCATGGGGAAGCTCCCGTCTGTTATTTTATCCCCGGCGCGGAGCTCTTTAATTTATGATAAGTCCGGCCAGTCCGGCGGCGGCGATTATCATCACCAGGTTTATCTTGTATCTTCGCGCCGCCAGCAGGGAGGCCGCAAATAGGACGAACGCGGCTTTGTCGATGGTAGCCGCGCCCGAGGCCGTCCGCGCGGCGAGCGTTGAGAGCGTGATTGTCGCGGCGGCGGATAGTATCAGCCCCGCGGAGGCCGCCTTGAGCGGGCCGAGAAGTCCCGCCGTAAGAGTAGAGGCGCGGTTTTTTATCAAAAATGAATAGAGGAGGGCGGAGATGACCACCCCCGAGACGGTGCATCCCGCGGTGGCGGTCAGCGCCCCCGCGATCCCCGCCGCCTGCACGCCGACGAAGGTGGAGGCGTTTACCGCGAGCGGGCCGGGGGTCATCTGCGAGATGGTGATTATATCGGCGAATACGCGCGCCGTTATCCAGCCGCGCCGTTCGACGATCTCCTGCTGGATCATGGGTATCACCGCGTAACCGCCGCCGACGCTGAAGAGGCCGACCTTGAAAAAGGATGCTAAAAGCTGCGCCAGCCCGCTCATGCCGCCGCGCGCCCCGCTCTTCTGACGATTCGCAGCAGCGCCGTCAAAGCGCAGGCGGCGAGAATTATCCCCGCGCCGATCTTCAGGAAAAAACTGGCGATGAATACGGCGGGCATCATCAGCGTCAGCAGCGGCGAGCGCTCCCTTATGACCGTCCTCGATAGATCGATGACAAAGTCGGCGATGAGGGCCGCGGCTCCTGCCTGCATGCCCCTCAGCGCCGCGGCAGCGGCGGCGTTGGCGATAAAGGCCGAGTAAGAGCAAGATATCAGCGTCAAAATGATTACCGGCGGGGTCACGGCGGCTATTGCGGAGACTGCCAGACCGCATCCGCCCGCCGCGCGGTACCCCGCCAGCGCCGAGAGGTTGACGGCGATCGCCCCTGGAGCGGACTGCGCGCCGGCGGCCATCTCCATGAGTTCCTCCTCAGTGAAGAGATTCCGCCTTTCAACAAAATATTTTCGTATCATCGGCACGACGACATAACCCCCGCCAAAGGTAAAGGCGCTGATAAAGAGATTGACGCCGGCGAGCCAGAGCAGCAGCCCGGCACGTTCTTTCGACATTACGGATCACCCCTTGCCTGTCCTTTATACCTCTTGCGCTGTCATCTGTAAAAGTATATTATTTTCTGATAACGATAAATTTAATTCATGACAAGAGGTTTGTGGATGATTTCACTGCGGCATTACGAGATATTTAAAACGGTGGCGGAGACGGGGAATTTTACCAAAGCGGCCGCGAAATTATATATAACCCAGTCAGCCGTTTCCCACGCGGTACGCGAGCTCGAGGAGCGGGCGGGAACGGCGCTCTTCGACCGTCTTGCCAAACGTGTGCGGCTGACGCGGTGCGGAGAGCTTCTGCTGACGGAGCTGCTGCCGCTTCTGGCCGCCTGCGGCTCCCTTGAGGGGCGCATCTCCGGACTGGAGGGCGAGGCTCCCATCGGCGTAGTCTCCAGCATCACGATCGCCGCCTTCTGGCTTCCTGGAATATTGCGCCGGTTTGCAAAGAAGTGGCCCCGCCTGCGCGTCAATGTCGAGGTGGTGAGCGCCGCGAACGCGGTCGAACGGCTGCGCGGCGGAGGGGCCGACCTTGCGCTTGTCGAGGGCGTTCCGCCGCAGGGGGCCTTTATCTGCAGCGCCTTCGCCGACTGCCGGCTGAAGGTAGTCTGCGCCCCGGGCTATCTCCCCGCTGGTACGCGTATGTCCGTGAAGGAGTTCTGCGCCGAGAGGCTCCTGCTGCGCGAAAAGGGCAGCGCCATCCGCGATGTGCTGGACGGCGCGCTTCTGGCGGTCGGACACGAGGCGAGGCCGCTCTGGACGAGCGTGAATTCGCTCGCGCTGATCGAGGCGGCGAAGGCCGGTCTCGGCATTGCCATCCTGCCCGGCGAGCTTCTGGAGGCCGCTCTCGCTGAAAAGAGTTTGACGGAGATCGGGGTGGAGGGCCTTTCTCTGCGCAACGGTTTTTTCTCCGTGCGGCACAGGGACAAATATTTGACGGAGCCGCTCCGAGACCTTCTTTCGCTTGTTGAGGAACGCGGAAAATCTAAGATTTTTCCCTGAATAAGCTTTTATTGTATTCAATACAATAAAAATTCGCTCTTCCTATTTCCTTTTTGTTAAAAATAGCTTAATATATCCTTGGGTATAGCATAAAAAAGTTATTTTTAATAAGAGGGTAGGGGGAATTGTCGATGTTGAGCAGTAAACTGCTTGATGATATTGGACGACAGATTCTAAGAATACTTCAAGAAGACGGCAGGATATCTTTTAATGAGCTTGGCAGAAGGGTCGGCCTCTCGTCGCCCGCGGTCGCCGAGCGCGTGCGCCGCATGGAGGAGGCCGGAATCATCCTTGGCTACCGCGCGGTCGTCGACCAGTCGCGGGTAGGCTATCCGATAATGGCGTATATCCGTCTTTCTATTCCCGTTTCGTTCCTCGCTCAGACGGACGAGCTGGCAAAGGCCATTCCCGAAGTGCTTGAGTGCCACCACCTTACGGGCAGCGACGGCGTCATCCTCAAAGTGGTCGTCTCCTCGGTCGGCCATCTCGAGGAGGTCATCAGCCAGATGGGGAGCTGCGGCATGACGACGACGGCGATCGTCCTCTCATCGCCGGTAGTCTCGCGCCCGATAGACCCCATCAAACAGCAGACGCCGCCGGCGGCGGTCTAAGAGGTTTCAAGGGGTAGAATTAGTCTGTTCCCGATTTTTTCTTACATTAAACCCCGTCTTATGGTAAAATATATAAGCTGAATTAAAAGCGGCGAATATCGCCGCTTTATTGTTGGAAAATATTTAAGGGTTTCGCTGATTATACGCGCCAGCCGCGAACATGCCGGGCCTGATTGGAGAGACGGGATGTTCTCTCCCGCTTACAGGCCGCAGGCTGGAGACACCGCGGGCGCTGGCGTATTGGCTTTATCATATGTTTATGATTTAATCAGAATCCTTAATGACAACTTACTGCTTTACGGCATAATCAACGCTTTCACATAGAGCGCCTCGGAGGTATATATATGGATCACAACACAAAGCAGGGCAACCTTTTTGAAATCAACAAGGTTATAACTCTGCCGCTGGAAGAAGAGATAAAGCAAAGTTATCTCAATTACGCGATGAGCGTCATCGTCGGCCGCGCCCTCCCAGACGCGCGCGACGGCCTGAAACCGGTACAAAGAAGAATACTCTACGCAATGCTTGAGCTGGGCGTGCGTCATAACCAGGCGTTTAAGAAGTCGGCGCGTATCGTCGGCGAAACGATGGGTAAATACCATCCCCATGGAGATTCGGCGATATACGATACGATGGCCCGCCTATCGCAGGACTTCAGCATGCGCTACCAGCTGGTCGACGGTCAGGGAAACTTTGGCTCCATAGACGGCGATCCCCCCGCGGCGATGCGTTACACAGAGGCGCGCCTGCACTCCCTCGGCGAGGAGATGCTGACTGATATCAATGAGGAGACGGTTGACTGGGGGCCTAACTTTGACGAGTCTCTTGAAGAGCCGCTCGTCCTTCCCTCACGCATTCCGAACCTGCTTGTAAACGGCAGCACCGGCATCGCCGTCGGCATGGCGACCAACATGGCGCCGCATAACCTCGGCGAGGCCATAGATGTCTGCTGCGCGATCCTCGACAACCCCGAGGTGGAGCTTGGCGAGCTTATGGCTCTCATGCCAGGCCCCGACTTCCCGACGGGAGGCATAATCCTCGGACGCGAAGGAATCATCGACGCCTACCGCACCGGACGCGGAAGGCTTGTCGTCCGCGGGCGCGTTGATATTGAGGATGGCCGCAAGGGAAGACGCTCGATCATCATCAGCGAGATACCATACATGGTCAATAAGACCAATTTCATAGAGACGATCGCCAAGGGCGTACAGAGCGGCATGATAGACGGCATCTCCGACCTCCGCGACGAATCCGACCGCAACGGGATGCGCATCGTCGTTGAGCTCCAGCGCGACGCCGACCCGAACCTTGTGCTGCGCCAGCTTTATACGCGTACGCAGCTGCAAAGCACCTTTGGCGTGATAAACCTCGCGATCGTCAACGGCGAGACGAGAGAGCTGCCGCTCAAAGAGCTTGTGCAGATATTCCTCGACCACCGCCGCGAAGTGGTACGCAGGCGCACCGAATTCCGCCTCCGCAAGGCGGAGGACCGCCGCCACATCGTTGAAGGCCTGCTGCGCGCCCTTGACGTCATCGATCAGGTCATCCACATCATCAGGAGTTCAGATACGGCGCTGACGGCGAGGAACAACCTCATCGAGGAGCTTGGCTTTACCGAGATCCAGGCGCAGGCGATACTTGACATGCGCCTCCAGCGCCTCACCGGGCTGGAACGTGAAAAGCTCGACACCGAACTGGCCCAGCTGCTCATGGATATCGAACGCTACAACAGTATATTGTCCAGCCACCTGATCCTTGACTCCGTCGTCAAGGACGAGCTGATGGAAATAAGAAGAAACTACAGCGACAAGCGCCGCACCGATATCGAAAACGCCGTCGACGAGGTCGCCGACGAGGACCTCATCCCCGAGGAGGATATAGTGGTCGCCCTTTCACGCGACGGCTACATCCGCCGTATGCCGCTGCAGGACTACCGTGTGCAGCAGCGCGGAGGCAAAGGGGTCAAGGGCGTCGCCACAAAGGCGGAGGACGAAATAGCGATCATCGCCACCACCACGACGCACAGGACACTTTATCTCTTCACGAACAAAGGGCGCGTCTTCGGCGTGCGCGGCTTCTCGCTGCCGGAGCCCAAAACCGGCAAAGGCAAGCTGGTGGGGACGATAATCACCCTCGAAAAAGAAGAGAAGGTCGTCGCGATAAAGGACAGCCATCTTGACGGGGCCAAGTTTATCTTCTTCGTCACGAAACAGGGAACGGCGAAGAGACTGCCCGTCGAGGAACTTGACGGACTCACTAGGGCCGGACGCCGGGTGCTCGGGCTCACCGAGGGCGACGACATCGCCCGCGTCCGCACTACCAGCGGTACGGACGATCTGCTGCTCACCACGGCGCTGGGACAGACGCTGCGCGTCAGCGAAGAGGAGTTCCGCCCGCTTGGCCGTCAGGCCCAGGGTGTGCGCGGCATACGTCTTGACGACGGCGACAGCGTAGTCGGCTGCGACGTGGTCGGCGACGGCCGCCAGGTGCTCTTCATCAGCGCGCATGGTATTGGAAAACGCACCGCTTACGACGAATTCACCCAGCACCACCGCGCCGGTTACGGCGTGCGCGCGATGAAGCTCTCAGAGAAGACCGGCGAGCTCGTCGGCGCCTGGGGCGTCCAGGAGGATGAAGAGATCATCGTCATCAGCAGCAAGGGACGCATGGTGCGCATCGGGGCGCAGGAGATATCGACCCTCTCCCGCACGGCTACCGGCTATATGATCGTGACGCTCGACGAGGGCGACACGGTGGCGGATATCAGCATCGTCCGCAAAGACGACGAAGAGGAATAACGGATGAAGTTTGCCCGTGACGGCTACCCGTCAATAGCGGCGCTGATCTTCATGATGGCGGGGGGATGGCTCATATCCCCCTGGATATCCGCCTGCCTCTTCGTTCCCTTCTGCATCGTCGTTTGGTTTTTCCGTGACCCGGAGCGCGCGCCTGAGCGCCCCCTGGAACACGGAGACTTCCTCAGTCCGGCGGACGGCAAGGTCGTCGAGATAGAAGAGGCCGAACACGAATACATCGGGCGCGCGGTCAAGATCGGCATATTCATGAACGCCTTCAACGTTCATGTCAACCGCTTTCCGGTAACCGGCAGGGTGAAATATATAAAATACGTCCCCGGTAAAAAATGGTTCGCCTTCGCTCCAAAGGCCTCAGAGATAAATGAGCGTTTATACGTAGGGGCGGAGTCGGAATACGGGCGCTTTCTTCTCGTGCAGATCGCGGGTATACTGGCGCGAAGGATAGTACAGCGCGTTCGCATGGACGACGTAGTGCCAATCGGCGGCAGATATGGTATGATAAAGCTGGGATCGAAGGTCGATATATACCTTCCCCCTGAAATTATGCCTAATGTTAAGATCGGTGACGAAGTGCTGGCCGGGCACAGTATAATAGGAGTGTGCAAAAAATGAGAAAAGTAGACAGAAGAGTGAGGAACATCCCCATCAAGACGATAATCCCGAATATGATAACCAGCGGAAGCGTATTCTGCGGAGTATCGTCGCTGATACTCACCGCGCATGAGCGCTTTATTCCGGCTGCTCTTCTGATCTGTTTCGCGGTATTCTTCGACGTCATGGACGGCCGCGTCGCCCGCAGCCTCGGCGGCAGCAGCGCCTTCGGCGAAGAACTCGACAGCCTCGCGGACGCGATCAGCTTCGGCGTCGCCCCCGCCTTCCTCATCTACAACGCCTATATCGGCGTCGAGAGCGGGATATGGGGCCCTCTGACGGCCTCCTTCTTCGCCCTCTGCGGCGTTCTGCGCCTTGCGCGCTTCAATGTCACCCACGTTCCGGCGGGACCCTTCCAGGGGCTGCCGATTCCGGCCGGCGGACTGGCGCTCGCCTCGGTCGTCATCGCGCGCATGCCGATTACGCCGCTCGTCGCGATGTCGGCGATGTGCTTCGTCGGCGCGCTTATGGTGAGTTCCGTGCCCTACTGCAACGCGAAGAAGCTCAAGAAAACGAACGTCAGCCGCGCCAAACTGTACGGTCTTATGACGTTTATCGCGCTCTGTTTCTTTATTTTGAGAGAAAAGGCTTTCCTTGCCGTAGCGGTAATGTATATAATAAGCGGGTTGGTGAAGTTTGACGGAGCGGAGTGGATAATGCTCCACCCGGAGGATGAGCGTTCGGCTCACGAGAAAGACTAGACGCTTATAACCTTTGTCTGGATATCATTCTCCCGGCTTCGCCTCAGGCGGAGCCGGGGTTTTTAATAACGCCGCGCCCGCGTATCTTTGACGTGGTGGCGTTGTGTGGTTTAGCTGGGTTTTAAACGGTAATGATTTTATCGTACGTTTATAAGGGGGAAATCTGATGAAAAAAATTATGACCGGCAACGAGGCGATCGCCCGCGGCGCCTGGGAGGCCGGACTCCACGTGGCGGCGGCCTATCCTGGCACGCCCTCGACGGAGATACTGGAAAACCTCTCCGAGTATAAGGACGTCTATTCGGAGTGGGCGACGAATGAGAAGGTCGCGCTTGAGGTGGCGGCGGGAGCCTCTATGGCCGGCGCGCGCGCGCTGGCGACTATGAAGCACGTCGGACTCAACGTGGCCGCGGACCCGCTATTTACGCTCGCCTACACGGGTGTCAACGGCGGGCTTGTCGTGGTCTCCGCGGACGACCCTGGACTCTTCAGCTCGCAGAACGAGCAGGATAACCGTTTCTATGCCTCGCATGCTAAGCTTGCCATGCTCGAACCCTCCGACAGTCAGGAATGCCTCGACTTTATAAAAGAGGCCTTCGCGATATCGGAGAAATTTGACACGCCGGTGCTCTTCCGCGTCAGCACCCGTATCTGCCACAGCAAAACCCTTGTCAGTACGGGAGAGCGCGCCGAGATCGCCGTGCGCCCATATGAGAAAAACAGCGCGAAATATGTGATGGCTCCCGCCAACGCCAAACGGCGCAAGTACCTTATGGAGGAGCGGATCGCCGAGCTCAAGGCCTTCTCGGAGGCGACGCCGCTTAACCGCGTCGAACGCGGCGGCAAGGTCGGCATCATCACGAGCGGCATCTCCTACAACCACGCGAAGGAGGTATTCGGAGAAGATGCCTCCTATCTCAAGCTGGGCTTTACCTGGCCGCTGCCGGAGAATAAGATCCGTGATTTTGCCGCCTCCGTCGAGAAACTTTACGTCATCGAGGAGAACGAACCCTACATCGAAGACTTCGTGAAGGCACTCGGCATCGCCTGTGTCGGTCGGGAGAAACTTCCCTGGGTCGACGAGCTGACACCGGAGGTCATCCGCCGCGCCTTCTTCCCTGAAGCGGCTGAAAAGGGAGGCTACGCGATCGAGGCGAATATCCCGCCGCGCCCACCCGTGCTCTGCGCGGGCTGCACGCACCGCGGCTTCTTCTACGAGGTCGGCAAGTATAAGGATATCGTAGTTACCGGCGATATCGGCTGCTACACGCTCGGCATGGTGCCGCCGCTCTCTGTGACCGACTCCGTCATCTGCATGGGCGCGGGCGTATCCGCGGGCATCGGCTTCCGCAAAGCCGTTGAGATAGCGGGACGCAGGGAAAAGGTCTTTGCCGTCATCGGCGACTCGACCTTCTTCCATTCAGGGATCACGGGGCTTATCGACGCGATCGTCAACAAGGCCCCTATCGTCATCAACATCCTTGACAACCGGATCACGGCGATGACCGGCCATCAGGAGAACCCCGGCACTGGGCGCACCCTGATGGGCGAACCGACGCATCAGGTGGACCTCCGGGCTCTCTGCGTCGCCTGCGGCGTGAAGGAAGAGAACGTCCGCCTCATCGACCCCTATGACCTCGCCGCGACGAAGGCGGCGGTGAAGGCCGGTTACGAGGCGACCGAACCGTTCGTAATCATCACCACCTCCCCCTGCGCGCTCATCAAAGAGGTCATCAAAAAACGTGCGAACATGAAATGCGTCGTCGACGAGGAAAAGTGCGTCAAATGCAAGCTGTGCCTCAAAGCGGGCTGCCCCGCGGTCAATTTCCGCGGCGGACGCGTCTACATTGACCGCGCATCCTGCAACGGCTGCACGGTCTGTATGCAGATCTGCCCGAAGAAGGCCATCTCACGGGAGGGTGAATAACGATGAATAAAAACGATACAGCGAACAGCATGTCCGCGGGTGCTCAGGAGAATTCTACCTGCGGAGAGACGTGCCGCACCAAAAGCATTCTGCTTGTCGGCGTCGGCGGGCAGGGTACTATCCTGGCTTCGAAGATCCTCTCCGAGGGGCTTGTCCGCAAGGGCTATGACGTAAAAATGTCCGAGATACACGGTATGAGCCAGCGCGGAGGCAGCGTTACGACACATGTCCGCTACGGCGCCAAGGTCGCCTCGCCCATCGTTCCCGAGGGGGAGGCCGACGTCCTCGTCGCCTTTGAGAAGGTCGAAGCGGCCCGTTGGCTCAAATACCTTAAAAAAGGCGGGACGCTCGTCGTCAATAACTTTGAGATATACTCTCTGCCCGTGCTCACGGGCGCGGCGGAATACCCGGAGGGTGTCATCGAGAAGCTTAAGGCCGAGGTGCCGAACACCAAGAGCTTCAACGCCGGAGAGATCGCCGAGTCGCTGGGCAACATCAAAGCGCAGAACGTCGTGCTTCTCGGCGCGCTGGTGAAGGCGATGGGGCTTGAGGATCTCGACTGGCATTCCGTCCTCGCCGAGACTGTGCCGCCCAAGCTGCTGGAACTTAATATCAAGGCCTTTGAGGCGGGGCTGACACAGTAGGTGTAAACAGGACCGGCTTGAATAGCGGTCTGCATATATAAAAGAGTCCGTGCGCGGCTGTAGCGCACGGACTCTTTTTCGTCCCTTATATTTGCCGGTACTTTAGCGGTTTACCACTTAAGTTCCGTCTCCGTCACCTCACCGTCGCCCCAGGTGACCGTGAGCAGCAGCTTGCCGGTCTTGGCGTTCAGCTTGCCGTTGTTCTGCATCAGCAGCTGATAACTCTTGGTGCCGTTCACGCTGAGCTTGACCGTGCCGTTCGCCGCGTTAAGGAACTTGCTGCCCTCGCGCACGCCAAGGAGCCATCTGCCGTTGTTGGAGGCCAGCGTATCCCAGCCCGCGCCGCTGCTGTCCGCGAGCACCATCGCCTTGATGACGCCCTTGCCGGTGGCCTTGACCGTCAGCGCCATGTCCTTCGCGCCGTTCGCGCCCTTCTTCTTATTCTTGCCCACAAGGTCTACCGCCACCGATGCCGGTTTTGTGGATACGAAGACCACCGAGCGGTCGGCCTTTGACACGGCGCTCTCGTTCTTATCCTTGGCCGCGGCGGCCGTCTTGGCGGATACACCCTCCATCAGACGTCCGTCGTCAAAGACGATGGTGATCTTGTAGGGGCCGGTATTCTGGTCCTTCTCCTCGTCAAAGGCGATGTGGAACTCCTCCGTGCCGTTTACATCGATCGCCACGGAGCCGTCGGCCTTATTCAGCCGCTTTCCCTCGGGGGTCAGCACCACCGCGAGATAGCTCTTGCTGCCGGGTACGGTGTCCCACAGCTGATTGTTTTTGAGGTTGGCGACGCGGACGCCGGTTATCCTGCCCTTGGCGTTCACCGAGACCTTGACGAAGCTGTCGGGATTCATGTTGGATTCGAACTTCTTGCTCTGTCCGACGAAGTCGTATTTGCTGGCGCCCTTATATTCAACTTCAACGGAATCGGCGGCGACGGCCTTTTTGCCCTCGGTGGCCTTCACCTCCAGCATCCTGCCGTCGGAGAGCGTCACCATTATCTTTGCCGTCGTCTTGGGCTTTTCAAGGAGCCCCTGCTTGTCGTCCACGAAGATCATCGCGCGGACGTCGCCGCCGAAGGAGAGGCTGCCGTCCGTCTTATTGAGGATATTGCTTGATTCGTCGATGACTACCGCGAGCGGCGCTTTGCTGCCGGGGACCGTATCCCATTCCGCCCTCTGAGCGCCGTTTTCGGCGACGATCTTGACGCCCTTCACCTGCACGCCCTGCGAAAGTTTGAAGTGCGCGTCAAAACGGTAGTCATTGCGGCCGTTGGCGCCGACAGATTTTTTCTCTCCCGTGAAGTCCTGCTCCGAGAGTCCGCGGCTTTCAAAGAGGGATATCTCGTCCTTCTTCGGCTCGCCGCTCTTCGGCTCCTCGGCCTTTGCCGCGCCTACCGCCTTTACCGAGGTGGCTGCGCCGGTCTCAGCCTTGTCGATGAGCGTCGCAGTGGCCGTAAAATCGGAGTCCTTCGGTATTGCATCTGCGGCGTCGTTGATTATCAGCGTAAACTGTGCGGCGAGAATGACGGGCGTTATTGTCATTCTTCCCGTCTTATTGAGCGTCTCTCCCTTGGAATTTTTGACCAGCAGCAGGTTCTTTGTATCGGAAGTGCTCCACACGACGCCGGTGGTGTCGTTTTTGAGAGATATCTCCCTGATGGCCTGCGCGCCGGTCACCGTGAGCGTGAAGACCGCGTCCGGTTTGCCGTCCGGCGTCGCCGTGCCGGCCCCCATAAGGTCGTCGTTCGCTCCGTCGAATACAAGCGATTCGGCCTTGAGCGTGACGTCCGCGTAAGAGGCGGTGCAAACGGAGAATATGGCGGCTATAACAGCGGTCAATAATACAATGGATCTTTTCATCGTAAATAGCACTCCTTGGATTGATGTATTTATATTAACAATATTTTATAACAAATATTGGCATTTACCAGGCTAATTAGGAGTTTTTAGGCATAAATCAGTATAAAAACTGAATAAAATATATGTAATAAGTCATATTGGACTGACGGGAAAATAACGCTCCACCTCCGTGTCGAATGGCCGAGACTGAAGGTGCCGGTTTGTGATATGTGAGTGCCCTTACGCTAATACCAAGTGATAGGGGCAATTTTGTTTTTTATACTTTCCTAAATGAAAAACATTCGTAAAAATCAGGTAGCGGAAACGTGAATGTTTCATTAGAGACAAAAAATAAAGGTAGACCTATTCTGCCACTTATATTCATTATGAAAACAACCGCTACTACGGGTAAAGAACTACCATTAGCAACGGTCATTTGATTATATAAAATAACCATAAAATCCTTGATTAGTTTGCGGCACGCAAATACAGATGCCTATCATAATAAGTTTTCATTCCATCTATTATACCTTGTAGAAATAAAATAGTCTCTACTTTTATTCGTTCAAGGTCATTGATGGAATAGTCTCTTCCACATTCCACAAATGACAAAGTTCCGTGGGCAAGATTGTTTCTTTTTTCCTTCACATCTGACAGAACCAATCCACCATGACATTGAGGATCTGTTTGAAAGGATATTCCATGGTCATTACAAACTTGACGAATTTTTTTGGCGTCCAAATTTCCACCTACATTTGCAGCCTTACGATCTAATACTAAGGTCTCTCCAGTAAGTATAGAATTGATTATTTCAATAGCTTTTTCACGATATGAATTATAATGGGCTTTCTTATCGTATACTTGATTGAATTTAAAAATAAACCATATGTCTCGAATTTCTTGCCTAACTTGCTGGTATGTTATGCCTTGCTGCTGCAAATCATCATATATCCCAATTATGCCTCCCATAATTGTGGACTCAACGAGATTGTATACCATGAGCAATGCGTTAGACTTGAGGATTTTCAAAAAATCATCTTCATAGTATTTTTGATCACTATTTTGCTCATCTTTTGATTTATACAATGCTTTAAGAGCGTCATAATATAAGGTTATCTCTCTCACTCTATCTTCAAATATATCAATTGTCGCTTGCATTTTCTTCACCTGCTAACAACATATCACGCACATACTCAACCCGGCCACTAACTCGTGCTTGAGAATTGCTCGCATGGGTTGTAGTATGTGTTTTGAAATCATCGCTATTTATCCATTCCATTGAGTGTGGTATTAAATCAGGTTTTTCACGTAATGCAAGTCCAACTCCAACGGCGATAGCTTCAAAACGTACTCTTGGTGTTGATTTTGATGTCTTTGTCTTCCGAAACCCGTTTTCAAAATATTTGTCTACGAATGCGAGCATATTCTCAAACTCTTGTTTGAATGCAGCCTTGTCGAAACTTGTTTGGGTTTTTTCAATATAATTGTCTAAGAATTCATCTACTCGATGATTGAAATCTTTATAGCTATTTAAAAAAGCAAAAAATCGCAACACTAATTCTAAATTATCATAACGTTTTTTTGATGTTGGGCTGACTGGACAAACTCTGATAAAAGTTGAATTCTCAGTGCATTCTTTTAGGAAGTCCATAAAAGGTCCAGCATAACTTCCTCTACGAACTTCACTTGGATTTGCACGAACGCCAGTAGTGTTGATCCGATTAAATATTTCCTGTCGGATCTCTATTGTTGTTTCATCAGACAAAACTATAATTCTCATGGTTGTTTTGTTGAACTTTCGTTGATAATATTCTGGCAAATCAGAATAAGCAAAGCCATTAAGCTGTGTTAGCTTTTTAAGATTTGACAAAGTGAGATCATCGGACATAAATTCTTCCAAAGTTTGAGTTCTTTGTGCTCCATCAATAATTTCGCATCTGCCGTCATCTGTATCAGAAAAAAACATGAAAGGTATGGGCAGTCCTAAAAGAATTGATTCAATAAAACGATTTTTATGAGAATCTTCCCATATATATTGACGTTGATATTCATCAGGAATGTAAAATTCATTTTCCCTATATTGCTGTACTAAAAAGTCAATAGCATAGTCCCTTGTATCATAATCTATCTCTTTTCGCAGGGATTTGATCTGATTTTCGGCAGACAATCGTTGTTCTGGAGTAACTGAAGAAGCCATCCTAATTAACCCCCATTTCGTTTATATGGTTTTGTATGCTGATCCCTATTGCTCTAGCGAGCTCAACGGGAACGGCATTACCAATGTGAACGCCAAGTTCTCTCCTATTAAATGATTGCTCTTTATCAACAAAAACATAATTCTCAGGAAACGATTGGAGCAAAGCTCCT
This sequence comes from Cloacibacillus sp., assembly GCF_020860125.1. Classification (NCBI taxonomy): domain Bacteria; kingdom Thermotogati; phylum Synergistota; class Synergistia; order Synergistales; family Synergistaceae; genus Cloacibacillus; species Cloacibacillus sp. Next base: position 27,176 of record NZ_JAJBUX010000004.1, read on the forward strand.
TCTCTATAGGACAAAGCTCTATCTTGTTCTGGGTGCCCAAAGCGACCATTGCCATAGCCGTAAAATTGTGTAGTAATAGTTGGTGCCGGTTCATCCCAACACATCCTACCGTATACAGCACAGTAGCCTTTACCTGTGGACTTAGTATGACATTTTAGCCGCAAATGTTCGTCCCAATCTTTCCATGTACCACCTGGAACAGATTGACGTATTCGCTGTAGATTAGTTTCTGTCATTTTTGTCGAGCAATGTATTGGATCGTTATCGTCAATTTGCCCATCTCTTAATACAGGTAAATGGCCTATTGCATCTCGGACTGTTCGATAGTTTTTTTCTTCTAATAATGGCGGCATAAGCGAAATTTCACCCAACAAGGAAGCCAACAAGACTAATCGTTTTCTCTGTTGTGGAACACCGTAATCAGGACAAAAAACGATACTCCATGAGCAATTGTATCCAGCACTTAGAAGATGGTTTATAAAGTCTTCAAATACAGTTTCTTTAACAAGCTCTGGAACATTTTCCATTGAAACGATACTTGGATTCACAATGTCAACCAGATGGGAGAAAGAATATAATAAACGCCATTTATCGTCCTTATGTCCTTCTTTGCGATATCGTTGTGTATATTTTGAAAATGGTTGGCACGGAGCGCATCCAACTAGGACGCGTATATCTTCTTGAGGATATAATTGTATTATTTTATTGGCATCAAGTAAATTGACATCGGCGGTTATAAAGCGAGCTCTGTTATTCGACTCATAAGCATATTTGCAGGATTCATCAAGATCAATGCCTGCAACGACATTCATGCCAGCTAACTCCAAACCTTTTGTTAAGCCACCAACGCCGCAGAACAAATCAACTACTGAAACAGGCACTAACCACACCCCCTTGCTCTCATAATCTGTTTTATCTTCCATGATATAATGAAAAATAATGTATCTATGCCTAATGCGTCACTATTTTTCTAAACGTTATCAAGCACAACACGTCTTTTCGCACACAATGGTACTAATATAAATTCTATACAACCTAGCCATATCTGCGAATGCTTCTCACGATACTCCAAGTTAATTTTCTGTATTTAAAAAAATTGCGAGAAAACACTTGAAGCATATCCTCACGTATCATCTCAAATTAAAGTATATTCAGATGACGACAATAAGTCAACATACAATTAGTAACCTTCATTCTTCTTAGGGTATATGAAGTGTAATTCGCCTTACTCCCATACGACACATTACCCTGTAGAGAGAAGATATGCTTCTGGTATATCCCCGCAGACGACGCTTGACCCAAAAGACGACGAGGCCGGCATTCTTATTTCTTATTGCACCGCAGCATATTTTCAAAAAACATCAGTTCCTCATGCGAATGTTCGTTAGCATGATGATATGACCGCCTTGATTTGTCTCTCAGAGATACAAGAGTTCCGTCATACCGCTTCATCCACATGTAAATATATTGTCTGTTTGTGCGATAGCGAACGGCGGCTTTTGCCACTCCATGCTTAAAGGCGTAAAGAATCAAAGATTGCCCGCAACGTTCAGCCTGTGTTATCTTATCCGTACGTAAAACCATCCTCCTGTGAGTTTGTTTGTTGTGAACTAATTTTACAAGATGGACTGCTTTTCCACTCTTTTACTTTGGGGACTTTTAATACATTTTTCTCAACACCTTAATTTACATATCTTAATTCTCATACTCTTGCTTGTAACACTTATATAGTAAACCTACAGCCTTGACATAAGAAAGCCCCGAGCGAGAGATGCTTTCCGCATCTGAACCAATGAATGGCGTCTGGGAACGGTTGCAGCAAGAGGGTACTAACGCCGCGGCGCAAGCGGCGAAAGGATACCTGCCAGGCAGGATAGTGCAGAGAATTTTTTCACGCGTTTTGCCGCCGTAGGCCGTACGTGGACTTTTGTTATAAAATAGAGACGGAGAACAAAGGAGTGATCGATCATGGACGGCGGGACGATAAGCGGCGAGGTCTTTGAGATTTGCGCCAATATCGACGACATGACGGGGGAGGACCTCGGCGCGGCGATGGAGATACTGCTCCGCGAAGGGGCGCTTGACGTCTGGTTTGAGGCGATACAGATGAAGAAAAACCGTCCGGCCGTCAAGCTGTCACTGCTGGCGGCCCCCGGCGACGAGGAGCGTCTCGCGGAGGCGGTGCTGCGCCATACCACCACGCTCGGTGTACGCATGAATCGCTGCTCCCGCGTAATGCTGGCGCGCGTGTCCGAGACGGTGGAGACGCAATACGGCGGCGTGCGGATAAAGAAAGGGCTGCTCAGCGGCGAGGCCGTCAAAGAGATGCCCGAATACGAGGACGTGCGGCGTATCGCCAGGGAGAGCGGACAGCCTCTCTCCGCCGTGCGCGCGATGATCGCCGGAGGCGCGGGAGAGGCAAAGCGGCGCTTCCGCCACTACAAGGGCGGCGAATACGAATACCTCGGCACGGCGCGCCACTCGGAGACGGAGGAGGAGCTTGTCCTCTACCGTCCGCTATATAACGACAGCGGCCTCTGGGTGCGCCCGAAAAAGATGTTCTTTGAGAACGTGACCGTCGAGGGGAAGAGCGTTCCCCGTTTTGAGGAGATAAAAGATTAACAGAGGGAGGGATCTGTGAGATGAGTTTTGAAGAAGAGGCGAAATGGCTGGCGCTGCTTGTGAAGGCGGGCGGCGTCACTATCTTCAGCGGCGCGGGGCTCAGCACCGAGTCCGGACTGCAGGATTTCCGTTCCAAGGACGGGATCTGGGCCCACGCCGACCCGACGCGGTTGGCCTCGATCGAGGCGCTGGAGGACAACTACAACGAATTTCTTGAATTCTACAAGGCGCGCCTCTACGTGCCGGAGGAGATCCAGCCGAATATCGGCCATAAGATCGTCGCCAAATGGGAAAAAGAGGGATATGTTGACGGCGTGATAACGCAGAACGTCGACCGGCTGCATCAGAAGGCCGGTTCGGTAAACGTCTGGGAGCTGCACGGCAGCCTCGAACCCGTACGCTGCCACCGCTGCGGACGCGAGGGCACGACGGAGGACTTCCTTGCCGGAAACCCCTGCTCTTACTGCGGAGGACGCCTGCGTCCCAGCGTCGTCCTCTTTGGCGAAATGCTCCCGCAGAGGTCCCTTGAGGCGGCGGACGAACTCAGCGACGGCTGCAAAACATTTATCGTGCTCGGCTCATCGCTCATCGTCTCGCCGGCGAACTACTTCCCGAGGCAGGCTAAGAGCCGCGGCGCGAACCTTGTGATCGTCAACCGCGACCCCACGCCGCTCGACGGTATCGCCGACCTCGTGGTACACGAGGGCATCGGCGCCTTCCTCAGCGAGACTGATAAATATATGTAGCGGAGCCTTTATGGCCCCCGCGAGAAAATATATGAGGCAGAGGCGGGCCCACAAAAGTAATTCCCGCAAAACCTCTCTAAAGGAGAGAAATAAAAACCCCAAAAAAAACAAATAAAAAATACAAATTAGTAATATAAATAA